>CAZHBL010000245.1:0-7704 GCA_964530105.1 uncultured Pirellulales bacterium
TGATATAAAATGACCAAAAAAACTGAAACTATGAGAGGTAATCCGACAGACTCCTGGTATTACTCATTGCTCATCAGAGTAATCGTTTCATTTTTTTTACTTATTAATTCTACAAAGCTCCTTACTTCTGAGACTCAATCTCATCCAGAATCTGCATTAACAGCGGGGCAAGAACCTTAACACTCTTGAGTGAACCGCTTCCTGCTTTCCGAAAGAAGGGCTTAACGTAGCGTATGCAAAGGCAATGTTGCAGGCGGCATTGGAATCCTGAGCATCACTGTCCTGCATCATCAAGAACGCCGGAATCGTTGTTGGGATTGTCCCAATCAAAGACCAGCTTTCTGCCGGCAATGGAGAACGTCCAGGTATGTTCGCCCTTCACGAGGCTGACATGTTTTGGCTCTTTGCCCTCAGACGCCCAGGACAGCGCGATTGCATTCTGCCAACGCGAATCATGCTTCGTGAGCCGTATTGTGAAGAGCTTAGTGCCTGCCCCATGGCTTCCGCGGGCCGGCAGGTTTTCAGCATTCACCCTGGTATTGTCCTTAGTCAGCAGGTCAACATTAAGAGCGACTCGGTCTCCTGTCACCACATAGTCTTCATTCTGTTGTTTGCAGTTGCTGCTCTCGGTATGCAGTCGAAGCTCAAGATCGGCGCTTCTATCCAGCGCGATATCATCGAGGACGATGAGCACATCCGGTTTGACGAAGAACAGATGCCGCACGAAATGTTTCAGGCCAGAAGTTTTAGGATACGCGGCAGTCACGTCACCAGCTATATGATCAAGCCATGCGCTTGAGCTTGATTGAACTATCCGTGGTTTGGCCTTTTGCAACAGGCACTCGGTCCCATCGAACCATGTATGACCCTCACCGAGCTGTCCGGCACCATCAATCAGCAGCGTATTGTGCTGGTCCGTCCACTTGTCCTGATACCCGTCGTCGCGAATGAGCCACTGATCATCGGCAAAGACTATGAAATGACCGGCATCCGGATGCACGTGACCGCCGCCCGGATCGTATGAGAAATCGTCAATGGCTTTGTGGCCGATGAACGGGCCGCACTTGAAGACGACAAGATTCTCTCGGCCGTTCCAGCCCGTCCTGGCCGAGACGATTCCCATGTCCTCGAAGTGGTGAAGCGTCGGCAAGGTCGCCGGAGACATTGCCGGCACTGTCGGGTCATACCATATCAGGTTAAGCCAGCGGGCGCTGGGCGCATCGACATTGGTCTGATCGATCTGCTTGGCAAGCCACTGGGCGTGGCCGTCACGATACTGCCGGGCCAAATCGCGAAGAATATGGTCCGGCCCGTACCAGTGAGTACGTGGACAGTCGGCAATATCCACGATATAGTTTCGGTGCGCCCAGGCATCCCTGGGAAGCGACAGGTACTGACAATATAGGGCCGTGTTTCGCCACCATGGATTATCGTAGAGATTGACGTCCAGCAGCTCATCAGCCAGATACATGAACTTGAGCATGTACTCGGCCCCGTACTCCCAATACCCAACGCTTTCGTGGCTGGTGCCATCCGGGCCGAGCGCATCCATTGTTCGGCGGAACTTGTCCTGGGCCAGCCCGATCCACAACGGCGCCTGCTCGGCCTCATCGAATAGAGCGAAGCCCGCCGCCGCCAGGCCACACACGTTGACCCAAAGATGGTTCTGCAAATAAGAGCGTTGCCACCATATCTTGCCCGTCGCCGCCGCCTCGAACATGGCGGATGCGCGTTTGATGAGGGTCTGGCAAATACGGCGTCTGCTGGTTTCGTCGAGGTCGTGATAGCACCAGTCATATACAATCGCCAGGCCGAAGAGCTGGTGTCCGGCAGCCAAATCCATACCATCGATTTGGCCGAAGCCCCAGGTAGGATAGTCGCAGGAGGCCAGCGCCCACTGCTTCGAGGCTTCAAGATAACTCTTGTCATTGGTCATAAGATACGCCATCACCAGATAAGGCATGGTGTTGCCGACACTGCGTTGCCACAGTTGTTCATCCCCGCTCCATGAATCATCTTTTCTATACCTGGGTGCGCCTTGTTTAACGGCCCTGTCGGCCAGTACCTTAACATCGGCCCAGAGACCGGCATGGCTTGTTTGAATTTCGCTTCGAAGTTTTGCGAGGCGTTCCGCATTCAGATACAAACGAGGATGCACGTTCCGCAGTTTTTGTAAAGCTGTGGGAACCGGGTTAAGCTCGTACCTGGACAGAACGGTCAGTTTTGCAATTGGTTCAATGGTCACATCATCGAGATACGCGTCTATCTGCGTCGGATCGGATGTACTTTTCTCCAACGCAACCCAGCATGAGACGGTCCCGGCAGGAGCCAGGAATTCTGCGGACAAATACTGCCACTGCCCCAGATGGGCGGCATCATATTGATTGGTACCAGCCCTGCCCAAATCTTTCCGGCGGTCCGAGGCCATGAATTCACACTTAAGAAACGGCATCGGCGTTCCGGAACCGGCAGAGACAATCCGAACCGACGCAGACAGTCGATAAAGACGGCCGGCCTGTATGGAGACAGAATTCGACAGGGCATAGTTCCAGTTACCCTGCATACTGCCGTAAATGTGAAGGCAGGCCCGGTTGTTCTCGGTCGCCCCGATCTCCGTAACGCGCTGCACTTTTACAGTGGCCGCACGGGGCTTCCAGTTGCCGGAGTCACTCTCGAAATCCCAGGTGACAGGCTGCCAGGCCGCCCCTGCCGCGAGTGACAACATCAGCCAGACAATATTAAACTTTATCTTCATGAGAAGTTTATCCTACTGCTTGTAATATGCTAATCGTACGGCACGCCGGCCTTGACCCGGCACAGCCTCTTTATGCCGAACCATTATATCAGCCTGGATTGCCCGGGTAAAGCGTTCCGTGTTGGCCCGGCCCCGGGGGGCGGGTCAGACTGATTGAGTGTAGACTTGGATGGTACTCAAAGGATGGCCACGATTGTGAAGATGCGAGACAAAATCTTCGAACCTATCAACGAGCAAATGCCTCTTCAAGCGTTCTCGAACACGGGTGCACTTGAAATAGTGAGCAAAAATAGACTTCTATTCGAGGAAATCCCACCGGTTGAACCTGTTGAGTAGATTACATATTAGAAAAAAAAGTCTATCTCAGAAAGTAACAAAAAGCTTAGAATATTTAATAAAGGTCGAAGAGAAATTGTAGTTATAGCCGATATGGCTAATCTTGACTTGTTTACAGCAGTGTGTAAAATTAGAGCAACTGTCTCAGATGCACCGAAATCAATTGTGCTATTCCGGTTTCAATTATGGGCAACATGTTTGTTATTGTTGACAACACGAGGCAAAAATGTCTTTGAGAACTTTAATCATTGTCCTCCTGGCGTTTGGTGACGTCTTGGTCGCAACAGAACTGGCGCTTGCGACAAACCAGAACTCTCACTTGTCTGCTGATAAATCTGAGCCAGTTTGGAGTGAGATACCAAAGGTAATCGAATCATCTTTCACGCCTCCGCCTGAACTTGTGGATGATTTCGGGACGTACAAATCCTTACTCACCTTCCAGGATGGAACACCCGTCAAGACAGCTGCAGATTGGCAAAGGCGAAGAATGGAAATACTCTCCGCATGGCGTGGCACAACAGGCTCCTGGCCTAAGCTTATTAAGAAGCCGAAAATCCAATACTTTGAGCAGACTTGCCGGAACAACATCACTCAACATCGCATATCTGTTGAAATCGCACCGGATGATCAAACTGTAGCTGGTTATTTGCTTGTTCCTGATGGTGATGGCCCGTTTCCCGCCGTACTTGTTGTATATTATGATGCTGAGACTGGAGCAGGTTTGGGCAAGGAATTGCGAGATTTCGGTTATCAGTTAGCCAAACGGGGATTTGTAGCTCTATCGATAGGGACGCCCGAGTTCTGCAGTCTGAAGCCTCCTTATAAACCGCTCTGCAAGCAGAGCCAAGAAGAGCCTCCGCTTCAACCGCTTTCAGCCCTGGCGTATGTCGCAGCTAATTGCCACAACGTTCTGGTGAATATGCCAAATGTTGACGCTGAACGAATTGGTATCATAGGCCACTCTTATGGGGGCAAATGGGCAATGTTCGCATCCTGCCTCTATGACAAATTCACCTGTGCTGTCTGGTCCGATCCCGGGATAGTTTTCGATGAGAGCAGAGCTAATATAAATTACTGGGAACCATGGTATTTGGGGTATGAGCAGGAACGGCAACGCCAGAGAGGTATCCCCAGCGCTACAAATCCCCGAACAGGAGCCTACAAAGAACTCATTCTCAAAGGCAATGACCTGCATGAATTACATGCTCTTATGGCGCCGAGACCATTTCTTGTTTCAGGCGGCGCCGAAGATCCGAGCATGCGATGGAAAGCTCTTAATCATACGCTCGCCGTCAATACGCTTCTCGGATATAACAACCGCGTAGCAATGACCAATCGGAAAAGCCACAACCCGACACCTGAGTCGAACGAGCAGGTTTATACTTTTTTCGAATATTTTCTCAAACCTGTACATTAGGGGCTTACAGCTTATGAGAATTGTTATCTTTCCTTTTAACATAGGTCATTGAATACGATTGCGATTTTTTGCCAATTGATTAACCTCTTTATATACAAGAACTTATAGAGTTAAGATTTTCTGAGAATAGGTAGATAAGAGGTTGTATAGTTGTAGTCGAGTTGTATCGGTTTTGCGAGTCAAAATTGGGCCATTTTGTGGATACAATGTCACTCTGTCAAAGCTTCTGTTTTCGACCGTTTTGCCCGCCACTGTTCGGCTTTTTCTGGTTTGTTCTGGGCTTTGTAGAAATAGATTATATATCCGATTCTCATATTGGTTTGTTAATGTTAAAACTTTTCGGGCTTAATGCTCATCAGCTTGCTTGCTACGAAGTATATATCGTAAAGTAATTGCCTTTCTATATTCTTAAGCATATTTCGTAGACAAATTCTTTGAAATAGAACCATATATTGGACTATTATAGAGTTCCGAGCAGACAAAGGAACCGTTTATGAAACCATATGGGAAATGTCAGCTAAACCAAATTTCTATGAAAACAAATCTTTTCAAAAATCTAAGACTAATTTTCGCGATTGGTTTTATTTTAACTATGCTGACAACAGCAATTTCGCAAACCATTGTTTATCCGAGCAATGGATCAAACACTGAATTATTTGCTGCAAAAGAGGTAAGACGTTACATTTATCTCCGGACAGATCAAAAGCTCACAGTTCAGGGATTAACAAGCTTACCCTCATCAGGTGATCTGATTTTGGTCGCAAATGGTAACAATGCCATGGTTAATAGCTTACGTGTCTTGATTAACCATACTACCGCACCTGGTGGTATTATCCTTAAATCAGTCAATTCAGGTGGAAGAACGATTCTTGTTATTACAGGAAACAATTCTGAATCAACTCTAATTGCAGCTTACCGGTTTGCTGAACATTTAGGAGTAGGTTTCGACCTAGCTGGTGATGCTATTCCCGATGCAAAAATGACATTATCAATTACTGGTTACGATGAAGTAGGTGAACGACGTTTTGAAACAACTGGTCTTTTACCATTTCACGATTTTTATGAAGGACCGGACTTGTGGAGTACAGATGAATATATGGTAGTTATTAATCAACTATCTAAGCTTGGCATGAACTTTATTGGTCTTCATACATATCCTACCTATTCAACTCCTTTGGAGTCAAGCAAAGATATTCGTACGGGCCCTGAACCAAATGTTTGGATAGGGGTACAAGGCGATTATGACAATAATGGAAATGTAAGCTGGTCGTATCCGGCATATTATGCTCATAGTCACAGGCCACATGAAATTTGGGGTACTGTTACATGGAATACAAGTAATTACTTCGGAGGATCAGATCAAATATTTCCAAGAGATTTCTGGGGATCTGATGTTTTTGGTATGAATGCCATGCCTACAGATGTTGCGAGTAGTAATGCGGTATTTAATAAAACAGGACAAATGTTCAAAAAAGCATTTGGTTTCGCTAAGGATATTGGTGTAAAAACCGCTTTAGGAACAGAGCTTCCAATGGGATTTGAACCACAAGGCCCTGAAGTCGATTTTAATTGGATACGTGTAATGCCTCCGGAATTACAAGCAAGATTAAGAATTACAGGTCCTTCAGATCCTACATTACCAGCAAAAGTAAAGAATGTATATAAAGGTATATTTGACCGAATTGCGAAAACCCACCATTTAGATTACTTTTGGTTGTGGTCATGGGAAGTATGGGGCATGCATGGTGTAAATGACGCGCAAAGAAATGCATTTAAAAATGACATCTCTCTTGCTCTGGAAGCTGCAAATGAATTGAATGTTCCCTTTAAATTAGGACATGCCGGTTGGATGCTTGGTGATGGAGATGATCCTTTATTGTTTGATGATATCTTCCCAAAAGACTGTCCATTTTATGGTCTTTGGGATAGAGCTCACCTGTTTGATCTTTTTCCTCCGGGCAATGAAAGAGTAAAATGGGCTGCAACCTGGCTTGAAGAGGACTGGGGATTAGTTCAACCACAACTCGAAATGTATCGTGTTTATGATGATGTTAAGGCAGCAATAGATAGAAACTGTCATGGATTAATAGCCAAAGGCTGGCGAACAAGAACTGCGAGTGCTACATCACATTCGATAAAAGATGCATTGTGGTGCTATGGACCTACCGGTTCACCTGTTAATAAAGCGTTCCCTGCGGATAAAAATACATGGATTGATGCAACTTATTTAGATTGGGCAACCCGTTGGTTTGGTCCTGAAGTGGCGCCAAATATTGCAAATATACTTGGCACACTTGATAAAAGTGCTAATCCACGCTTACTCCCTATTGTTTCTACATGGGACACACACAATGAAGGTGTTAATGCATCACCTGGTGCGATTGATGCTAAAATCTACAAAGCAAGCGAGTTTAGCTTTGTAAGTGATCTGGAAGCACTTCGGCCTCAGGTAGTGGGAGCTGGTAACCTTGAAAGATTTGACTACTGGTTAAAAATGTTCCAGTCATATAGGAAAAAGGCTGAATATGGTGGAGCCAGAGAGGGTGGAGATGGCAATCGCTCCACTATGGCAACTTTATTCAATGAATTTATTACTTTAGATATCGAACGTATGGTTAATGTTGCTGATGTTGGAGAAATTATGAAACATAACGTTCTTAACTGGCATCAATTGGTACAACTTGATTGGGGACCAGGTGTGGATCCATCAAGAAAATATACAGGTTCTTCATTTATAAAAGTAATGCCAATTAGGACCCAGGTTGAAGAGAATGAAGCTTTAAAACTTAATATAATTGCTATGGGTGTAGGCACCCCTACTTTAAAATATCGTGAATTAGGAGGTAGTACGTGGACAAGTATTACTGCGTCGAATGTAGGAAGATGTGTTTATTCAGCTACTATACCTGCTCAAACACAAGATTTTGAGTATTATCTTGAATCTGGTAGTGTGGTATTTCCTGTAACGGCAAATTCGACATCACCAATTTATCAAACAGTTGTCGTAATGGCAGCAGAAACTGATCCATGTGAAGGATTACCACTTATTATATTATTCATACTATACAGCGTATTTCAATTCAAAAAATGTTACCTACTATTTTAATAAATTTCACTTTTTACACAGACAACAGAATCCTGTTTTTCCTTCCTATCCAAGCTGAAACATCGAGCCGTTTACTAAAGTTTCTGCTGA
>CAZHBL010000246.1:0-7671 GCA_964530105.1 uncultured Pirellulales bacterium
TCTCGCTTTTTCCTCTCCCTCCGCACCTCAGCCCTGTTTCCTTTTTATGTGCTCAATCCGGCCGAGGTTTTACCTTCCAAATTTCCTCCTGCAATTATTATCAATATCGAACAAAAGCATTGCCGTCTTAAGTGATTTTCAACAAATATCCCCAATAATATGCTTATAATGCATATTGTCCGCCATCCTGCTCGATAAATGGCTCTCAGTAAAGTCGTGTAATCATCTTGCCCTCACCGCGATTATGGTTAATAAAGAAGTACCGCAGGGCGTCGATGGGGTGGTCGTACAGGCCGTCTTTTTGCGGCAGTTCGCCGAGGGTGTTGGCGGATTCCGGGTAATGATAGCATTCCATTGCCTCAATCAAGCGGGGGCATCTCGGCGAGACTATCAGGCTGCTTTTCCCATCGCCGGAACGGACTGCCCGGCGGATCAGCTCGATGCCCTCTAAAATGCCGCTTCGTTTGAATCGCACCGCAATTCCCAAAGCCCGCAGCTCTCGGACGGCGCTTGTGCCGGTGACATCGTTGACACTTTTACCCGCCGGGTCGCAAAACGTTGCCGTCACTTTTTCTTCCGCAACCGGCGTGCGGCTTTTGATTTCAACCGCGTGTACGTCGATGGTCGCCCTGCTGCGAATGTACTCATCGATCACACGCACAACGCCGGCATCTTCAACCTGAATCCACAGGCACACAAACGGATTGACGAATCCAAAATCAAGCGCTCGGTACAGCGGAAGATTCGGATCATAGTCGACGGATCCAACGTGGATCGCCGGGTCGAACTCATCGAAGACAACGTTCTGTCGTGACGGCCGCGTGCAGAGCATCTCCGCTTCCCAGCCCGCCCTGCTGGCCCGGTGCATCTGGGTAATGCAGTCGTCGATTTTCAGATAGCCGATCGCCATCTTCGCCCTGCCCCGGCAGTCTCCGTTTAAGGGACATTGCGAGCAGCTTCTGCCGACACACTTTTCAATCACTTCCCAGACGCACCATTTGAAGACCGGCGTGCCGAACTTCGGAGCCGATGTCACGACCTCGTGCATCAGGCCGTAAGGCCGGTGCATCGTGCTGATCAGTTCCATGCCGGCTGTAATTTCCGACGTGCTCTGCGTGGTGAACTTCGCCGCTGCGAATACATCCTCGTCGAACAGCTCAAGCTCATCGCATCGAAGCTTCTGGACATGCTGGCCGCGGACGCTGGTGGCAGACTGCGTCAGGATCTCGACCGCAGAGCTGTTGATAAAGTGACATTTGCTTTTGCGCACAGGCCCGGCGAGAAATTGCTCGTAGCCATGATGCAGAAAGCCGGTCAGATACCCGTACATCCTGCCGGCCTGCTCGCCCGAACCGCCCAGGATTCGGACCTGGCAGTTCGATTTAAAGAGGCAATCAAGAAGCGTCGCGACGGCATCAAGCTCGGTTTTGCCGCCGGCACGATTCGCCCAGACGATCGAATCGTGATTCGCAGCCCTTGGTTCGTTCTTAGATTCACGAAAAGTATGCCAGAGATAATCCATCGGGCTTTGATGGTCGCTGCATATTCTCTTATCAGGCACGCTGATACCAAGAAAAACTTTCACATAATTCTTCAGGTCCCGCCGAGTAACAGGCAGAGTTCGCCTAAGCTCGGTGTAAATGTCGGCAGCTCTTTCAATGCCTTCGGAAATTGTTGATTCTGTCATTACAATACCCCCCTGATTTGAATGTGATTCTAAGTCGAAAACGAAGAATCCGTTTGCAAGTTAAAAAATGTCCTGCAGAGACGGTTACTGAATCGCTGCTGCCCGACTCCCGCCCCTGCGTCTAATCACTGCACAATCAAATACTGCGGGACACCGGTCTGGATGTTGATTGTTATACCGTCGGCCAATTGCTGTGCCGTATATGATTTCCTCGTATTGGACGTCAGGTCCTGAACCATGTAGCGTTTATTCTGCTTGACGGTAAACCACTCGGGGAATTGGTTGATACGCGGCCAATCGAGCGGCATTTTCATAATCATCTGGTGACGCGGCGTATCAAAGAGCAGTTTGCCATCCCACCCTCTGTCAGCACTTATGCTTATTTTGAGCCCATCTCCTTCCTGGACAGCTCCAAAAACCACATCATCCCGCCATGGACGGATGGTCAGGCCTTTTGTCTTCCAGAGGCAGTACATGATTGTGGTACGTGCGAAGTTTCCGTCGCCGTGCCATCCTTCGATGATACCATCCGGTTTTTGCATGTCCCACATCACCTTGATTTCGCTGTCCATCCACTTTACAACCGAAGCAACCGGCTCTCGATTGTAGAGGTTGATCGCTCCTTCGATTGAATCGGCGTAACCATCGGCACTGCTGCCTTCCCACTGATAGTTTTTGTAGTAGTCGTTCAGGTTGCCGAGCGCTTTCTGTACGGCCTGACGATAGGCTTCGGTCTGGTCTATCAGATACACGGTGTAAAACCCGTTGAGATTATAGCCCCAGGTGTCGGCAAGATCCCTGTCGTGCCGGCCCGTTCTGTTATAGATGCCGTTGTAGAAAAGACCATGCTCGTTGGTCCCGAATTCGAGAACGCGATCAAGCATTTCGTGAATGGGCGTTCGATAAGCAGTCTTCTTACCCGGCATAGCATAATTAACGGTCGCGTAAAGCTCGCACAGGCCCGAGACGATTTCGCAGCCGTGGTCGCGAAGCCTGAGCGCTTCTTCGTCGCGTGTGGGGTGATGTCCGCCGAGCAGATAATAATCACCGAGACGAACGGCCCAATCCAAATATTTCCTTTCGCCGGTCATCCAGTAAACACGGGACAATGTCTGGAGCATTTCACCGTTGATCTCCTGGTTTTCCGAGACGATTTGTCCATATTGAGTTTTAACAGGCGCCCGCTGCCACAGATCATCAAGGATGTTTATCATGCGTTCGGACCACGGGCTCGGCCCAAGCCATTCTGTAAGCGGCAGCAGGCCGTCTTTGACATATTCCGATGAGCCGAAGATTATCCGGCCGAGATTTTCTTTCGAATCATCGAAGTTCTGCTTGGTAAAAGAGTACGTATCCGGCAGGCTTCCGATGCGGGATGTGAGCCGCGTTTCGACGCGCAGCATATTTCGCATCCGACCGTCGAAAAGCGGGCGATCTATAATTGCCGCGGTAAGCACCATAAACGGATAATTGTCCGCGGCACTGTCCTGAGCGTTCCAGATATCTTTGTCCCGGTCAAGGTTCCTGGGGATCAGACCGGTCTTCCTATCGGCATATCGAAGCCAGCCTTTGACGAAGTCCCGGCAGTGAATAAATCCTTCATTGGCCAGACGTCCGTTCTCTACGGCCTGCCGGAAAATATCTTCGTCAATCTTGGCGGATTTTCCAACACCTTTTCGGGCCAACCGTTTCAGCTCGGCCAGGTGATTCTCGTAAACGCCGCGAGGTGTAGTATCGTGCTTCTTGCAAAGTGACGCCGCCATTCCGATAAGCTCGCCCATCATTCCGCCGGTTCGCATTACGCGAACGCTTCCGAGCGCGACGTGTGTCACGCTGATGCACCGTCCGGCCATCATCAGATTGCTGATGTTGCGGGAATACAGGCAGCGGTAAGGAATCGGATACGGTTTTATTTGGGCATATTTGGCAATCGAACGGAATTCCTCGCCCGGAAAGTATTGGGAATTTTTAGGGTCCGGATAGTGAAGATCGATTGACCAGGTAGTCGTGACAAATGAATCGGTGAATCTTTTGCGACGCTGAATGTCCTGCTGCTGCAATATCACATCACCGAGCAGCCGGCGTGATTCGCGCTTGCCGGCGATATACGCCACCCATTCGAGCTGACGGTCCGAGTATTTCGCCCTATCCCGGCTGCTGTTCTTCAGATACGCCCAGTTGCCGTAGACGGCACGAAAAGCGTGGTCGCGAATAAGCTCGAATTCGGTTATCTGGTCACGATTCATTCCCGTTTCCCAGTCCCAGTCCCCGCGGATCAGGTAGTGACAGCTTTGTTCGTTAAACTGCAAAGCCCAGGGACAATCCGGAAAGCTCGATGGTTTGCCGCTTGCAGTTGAGTACCACTGGACCGATGCGCCCATCGTCATTTTGTCGGGCTCGTCCGGTGCCAGAGATTCGCCGGTTTCGGTTTTGCTTTCACGTCCCATTCGGAACTCGGCGCCGGCCAGAAATCCGAGCGCTCCGTCGCCGGTACAATCCGCAAACAGCGGAGCGGTGAATCGTGACATGGTGCCTTTTTGAATATCCTGGGCGACAACCGCAACAATCCGGTCGCCCTGCTTTTCGACCTTGAAGACGTTCATGTTCAGGAACAGGTGGATATTTTCCTCGCCTCCGACGACATTGAGTTTTCGCTGGTCGTCATAATGCTCCGCCGGCTGGGCGTTGCCTCGGAGCCCCGTATCCAGTTCGTTAACTACGCCGCCAAGGGCCGGATATGGTGGCAGGTTGACCTCGCCGTTCAGGTGGACGCGGACTTCTGTACTGTTGTTGCCGCCCAGCACGGGACGGTTCTGTATGAGCGCTACCTGCAAGCCAAGTCTTGCCGCCGAGAGAGCCGTGCAGGTGCCGGCGATACCACCGCCAACTACGACCAAATCGAAATTCCCGGCGTCATCAGGCTGCTCAGGTATACCGAGCGCCTTTCGGCGAAAAGCCGCCATCGGCTCGCCTTTATTCGGCGGGATAAAGTTCATATCCATCGTGAAAACAATAGAATCGCATCGACCATCGAAGCCTGTTAAATCATGCAGTTTGAGTACGACCTGATTTTTCTTAATCGCAACGAGCCCGCCGTTCTGCCAGTGCCACTCGGCATCTTCTGCGCCGAATACGGCATCGAGAGGCTCATTGTCGACAATTAGCTGAAACCTGCCGGGCGCTCCCGGAGCCTTCCACGGAGCAACCCAGTCGCGCGTCCGCACCCAGACACGGTACGTGCCCACTGCCGGAAACGTTACGGCCGTCGCTGCGTCGCCAACCGGTATGCCCAGACCGTGGGCTAATAAGAACGGCGAGCCCATCTGGTCCATGAACTGCTGGTCAATTACCCAGCCGCCCCGGTTCGCGAAGCCCTCAGCCTCGACAAGAACAGTCTGTCCCCCGGCAAAAGAAACCGGTAATAACAGCAACAATACAAATACTAATTTGTTCAGGATTTTTTTTTTCATTTCAGCGTTGCCTCCCTGATTCTTGTGGTTCGCAATTGGTTCTGTATGTAATTATCTACTGTGTTGTATCGGCAAACGGCTGTCGATGTCAAGGTTTTAATGGTTTGAGGCCGTCCGATTTGAACAGCAAATCAAGGATTTCATCCGAGAGATGAAGTGTAAACTGCCGGCCGGAATCCTCGTTACCCCCAATTTGATAAGCAATGGTTTCTTTCAGATATAATTCACCTTCTCCACGGCAGCTCACACAGAATTGCCCCTGGGAATTGGGGGCAACGTGAAACAGAGCTATGCCGGATTCATCGGTATTGTGAGCCACACTCCATGCGTTACCGTCGTGCAGCATCCTGACTGGCACACCTTCGACCGGCTTACCCAGCGCATTGGTTACCTGCACATAAGCCTCAAGTGTGGACTTGAACTCATGGCGGCCCAAATCCAGCACCTGGCCATGGGCCAGATGAATGACCCGGGGAATTTCAATTGGACAGAACTGCCTTTCGTACGGAGTATCCAATTTGACACGCAAGTTCAATCCGGCGGGAACATGAAAACTCTGCGCTTTATTCTGTTCTATCCACGCATCGTATGTAAACAGGCTCTCTATCCTGTCATCGGTGGCCAGAAATTCCCGCACCCAAAAAGAATTTTCGTTTTCATCTATAATCCAGCGAGGCCAGATAGAAATATGGTTTGCTTCGGTTCGCAGCTCTATAAGAACCGTGGCAGCCGGGTACAGCTTCATCACAGGGACTTCAGTTTGCCGGTTCTCGTCGGATATCAATGCATGCCGGCGATGCATCAGGCCGAGATAATCCTGCTCAAAAGCAATGAAGCCGTAAATCTCGCCGGGGCGAAAGCTCATCTCAAAGCGCCCCTGCTCATCGGTCCGCACGATTTTTTTTACACTATAAATTTCGCAAATTGGTTTAACCGCCGGATCCGTCAGGTCAGGATCGGACGGCAAAGCATGGAGAGCCTGCCACTGCTGGTCTGTAATCATAGAAAGATTCCCCTTAGCCTTGGCGTTGAAACCTATTACACAAGCTCCCGGCAACGGCTCACCGGTAAGTCCATGGACGATCTGCCCATAATACAGAATATTTTCCGGCTGCAAGAATATCAATTCATCAGGGCTCTGCTCATTCACGGTTAGAGGCTCGAAACTGAATTCATCCATTCCCCGCTGTGATGCGTGATATTCTCCCAGGGGGAAGCATCCTCCGTTTTTGAAGTCCTCGTATCCAAAAAACATCCGGTTGCCATCGGATTGAATAATAGTCAGGCCAATATAACATAATTTATTAGGGTCGGTGATTAGGCCGTTGGCATCTTCGAATGCGAAAGTCCTGAAATGACCGCTGCTCTCTAAAAAAACCAAAGCATCCCGACCGTTTTCTATCGGTTTAACATACGGCGAAAGACCAAGCTCTTTCGGCGCTTCGATTCGCACATTATATCGCGATTTCGGGGGAATGAGATATCCCCTTTCACCGCGCTTGTCTTTATTCGGTAAGTACAGGCTAAAAGCACCTTTATCATCGGTTAGAGATTTGTTCGACCAGTCGTTAAGTGCCATTATCAATCCCTCGCCAAGCGTGCGTATAGAGGAGCACTCAATTACCGCCCCAACTATCGGATTACCTTCTGGATCCGCAACAACTCCATGTATGGAACGCTTGAAGGCTTCTGAGCTTCTGGATACAAGAGGCACATTCAGCTCTTTTCGCTCATCGAGGTTGATATAAGGGTCAATTAAAGCGATGCCGTAGTTTGGTTTTGAAACAACAAAAGAAAAATACCTCAACCTACCCTTCAGAACAGGGACTTCAAGCAGGCCTTGTTCATCAGTGCCGGCTGTTGTCAGGTAGAAGCGCGGCTCATCGCCCGCGGGACCTCGAACAAAAATATCAACCGAGGCTTGTGGTAATGCAAGCCCCAGTGCATCTGTAACATTCAATTCCAATGAGCCATCCTGGCCAGGTAGCAGTGGTCTGATAGAGAGCTTTTTACCTTTTTTATAGCGTCCGGCATAAACTGAACCGCCCAACATCTTAGCTACAATTTCATCCTTCTGCTGCCAGCCACACACGACGACGGCGGCTGAGTCATTTATACTGGGAAAGGCTTTCCTGACAGCATCAAAACTGACTGAAAGACGGCTCAATGTTACGTTGATAAGTTTATAATCTCGCGGATCGGTCTGCCAGTTGTTGTAGATACGTACCAGTACATCTCTGCCGTTTAGATCCTCTTGACACAAGTGCTCGGTCAGATTTCCCGCCATATCTATCCGCTCGCCAGATCCTCTACGACCCGAGACCGGTGTTAAAGGCAAAGACATAACTACAAGAATCAGAATTCCGATTGAGAACTTCGTGCTTCTATTCATCGCAAGGTTCTTTCCCAATAGAACGCTGTTTTAATTCATTCACGCAGAATATAACCTTATATCTGTATATTTTTACTGTCCAATATCATTTTCGCTCTTTAACTCTTAGCGGAGCCAATAAG
>CAZHBL010000247.1:0-7669 GCA_964530105.1 uncultured Pirellulales bacterium
CCGATCGATAAGGTGGCCTATTTTGTCGATACGTATGCGAATTATAACGACCACGAGCTGGGTTTTGCCGTGCTCGATGTCCTGCGGCATAACAATATCGAGGTTATTTTACCGAAGCAACTCCCCGCACCGCTGCCGGCGATGGTCTATGGCGATACCAATAAAGCGAGAAAAGATCTGGCATACAATGTCAGGTACCTGGCTCAAGCGGTCCGCGACGGCTGCAAGATTATCTGTTCCGAGCCGAGCGCCACGTTGTGCCTGAAGCAGGAGCTGCGGCATTTTGTGCCGGGTGAGGATGCGAAACTTGTCTCGGAAAATACCTTCGAGTTGATGAATTATCTGCTCAACCTGCATACACAAAAGAAGCTAAAGTCGCCGACAAAGCCGATAACAGACGAGTATGTTTATCATATGCCGTGCCACTTGCACGCGGTAGGTAATGGAACGGCGAGCATCAAACTGCTACAGGGGCTTTACGGCGTCAAAGTCACCGACCTCAAAGCCGGCTGCTGCGGCCTGGCCGGTACGTTCGGAATGCAAAAGAAAAACTACGACCTCTCATCCCAAATCGCATCCGGCTTGAAGGAAGCATTGGAAAAATCCCCGACAAAAAATGTACTGACCGAATGTGCCGCCTGTGGTATGCAAATCGAGCATCTAAGCGATCGTATGGTCAGACATCCGATTAAGATAATAGCAGGCAGTTATGCTATTGAATGAATACAGAGTTTGTCACAACATGGATTACCGAACAGGCCAGCAGGTTTCGCGTTCGTTGAAAGATAATACTGAATGCAAGGCCGGCTGTCGCCTGTACGACAACACTAAACGCGATAACTGCATAGGTATCGGTGATACCTTTATATCCGAAATTAGCTCCGAAGTGCCAAAATCCGAAGAGCAAGGCTTGTATTACAATTGCCCATGATGGACTGAGCAAAGCTCTCAATCTTGTCAGCAGCGCTCCACGAAACAGGAACTCCTCACCGAAGCCGTTTTGTAACAGGTGCATGAGAAATCGGCGGATTAGCACTCTGCAAGATAAACGGCCGAATGCAAGCAGATAAATCCATACACCTGCAGGAATAAAACACCAGAGGGCTAACACGAACAAAGTACGATGGCCACGGCAAAAGCCGATTTGACTAAAGCGTGCACCAAGAAGCAATAAGAACGACAATGGCAAAAGGAAATACTTTGCGATATTAGCCACAGATAGAGCCGGGTTAACCACAAAATCGTTACTGAAAACTTTCTCGCCGAAGTTGCTGATTGCTCTAATGACAGGTGACCAGACAGGGATTGAATGGCTTTCCACAACACCATGGAACATCAAAGATGTGTACCCGGTAATACAGATAAAGAACGCTATAACTACAATTTGCAGTGACAGCAAACCTTGTCTTGTCCGGGACAACTTCACTTTGGGCTTATGTTCTGCTTTTGTTATGCCTGCTGTGATCGCGCAGAAAAACATGACGATGACAAGTAAAAAAAGACATTGCAGAACTATAAAGACTCTATCAATCGCTGCAAGGTAGATTGCAGCTATAGCCCAAATAGTGATAAAGCACCAGGTTGCAGGGCAGGTGAGCACAGGTTTAAATACTTCTCGCTGAAGCCGAATAATACACTGACGTACGATTGTATTGAGCCTTAATTGCATGCTCATTTCGGTGCTTCCAGAGTCATCGACATAAGCTTACCTTCCTTAAGCGAGAATCTGGCCTGCAGTCCGTCGTAATGGAGATTTTGAATGACACCTTTCGAATCAGTACTTGTTCTATCCGGCTGGCCATAAGCGGCGGCAATCTCTTCTTCAGATGCACCTATTCCAATTCCCTCGTTTGTCTTGCCGGCAAAGGTGGTGACGCGAGAAGGCAGCATTCCTTCCGACCAGCATCCAATCTCCTGCAGGCCGAGTTCCGAATCGACGGTGAAGCTCAAGCCTTTTGAAGAAACATAATTGAGCTTTGTGCCGTCCGCAAAGACTTTGTCAGGTGGGCCGAAATGTTTTATAACATCTTCTTTCGACATACTAAACTTAACTGGGCCGATACCAACCAATGGCTCAATTATTAGCTCACTAACGGATGTTTCTTCATCTGTCTTGTCATTACAACTAAGCAGAGCAACTAAACAAAGCGTCCCTAAGCCCAACAGCAGGATTTCTCGTTTATTTTTCATTTATTCTCCCTCACAATTTATCTTTTATAAAGATGACAAAACCTGATATTTACCACTAATAGAATTTTTTGCTTTATTCTTCATCGAACTCGATATTATTTTCCCGGCACCATTCGACCGCGATTTCTTTTAAGGCATTGTCATGGTAGCTGTGCCATTCTTCTTCGATACCGTATCGATATATCGCGTCTTTGAATCGTCGAAAGGCACCGCTGCCGCTTATTAGATCGTAAAGAACATCGCTGATTTCCTGATTGTCTATAGATACGCAGAATCTCTCCATGATGCTGTATTCATCGATGTCGAACTTCGTGGGCAATGGAATGTACTGACCGGTCTCGGCTAATATTTCCCTGGCAATTCTGACCTGATCCTGCTCCCAGTCCGGGAAATCTTCAAGGGGGTTGCCTTCTTCGGCAGCCCGCATTTCATAATCATTGATGAGGACCACCTCGCCGGTTCTTTTGTTCAGGAACGAGGAGCTTTCATCTGACTGAGATTCCAATCCATCAATTATATCATCCAGTTTTACCAGAATTGCCATGTGCCAGCACTACCTCCGATTCTACTTTTTTAAGAACAGATACACGATTTCATAACATACGTCTTGTATGATATTGTACCGTTCCCGGACGGCTACGCAATCGAACTTTTCGTTTTGTGGCTGTTTGTCTAAAAGTATTTTTTTTGCGTATGCCGCCGGAAGTGGTACACTAAATGGCAGGTTGAATCCCTGTTTACGCGGCCGTGACGTGGGTATGGTAGATTTCGAAGTGAGATTCTTCGCTTCGCTCCGAATGATGGGAAAGGGCAGGAAGCCGGACAATGGCGATTGAAGAAACAAATCTCAAAAAGGCAGTGCTTTGGGACGCAGATGGTGATCGGAAGGTTCGCTGTAATCTGTGCAACTGGCGCTGCGTGATCGATAGCGGCAAGCTCGGTCGGTGCAGTGTACGTAAGAATATCGACGGTGTGCTGTATACGCTGACGTATGACAAAGTGTGCTCGGCTAATCCGGACCCGATCGAGAAAAAACCTTTGTTTCATTTTCAGCCGGGCTCGCGCAGTTTCTCCGTTGCGACGATGGGCTGTAATTTTCGCTGTGAGTTCTGCCAGAACTGGCAGATTAGCCAGGCGGCTATCGAAGAAGGGCAAATTGACGGCGAACCCATCGCTCCCGAGCATATCATCGAGGCGGCAGTTCGCAGTGGGTGCAGGAGTATGGCTTACACCTACACCGAACCCACAGTTTTTATGGAATTATGTAATAATTGCGGACGCCTGGCAAAGAAACGCAGCCTGGCGAACGTTTTCGTCAGTAACGGCTATATGACGACCGAAGCGATAGACTTTGCACGCGACTGGCTCGACGGGATCAATGTCGACCTGAAGGCTTTCAGCGAGGATTATTACAAGCGGTTGTGCAAGGCGAGATTGCAACCGGTGCTGGATACGATCAGCTACATCGCGAAAGAGACGAACATCTGGCTTGAAATTACGACGCTGCTGGTGCCCGGGCAAAACGATTCCGATGATGAGCTGAAAGAGCTTGCCGGTTTTATTGTCAGCAACGCCGGGGCTGATGTCCCCTGGCATATCAGCCGATTCCATCCACAATACAAGTATCTGGATTCGATTCCCACATCTATAAGCAGTCTGGAGCGTGCCTTCGAGATTGGCAAATCCGCCGGGCTGCGGTACGTTTATCTCGGCAACGTGCCTGGCTCGACATCTGAAAGTACGTTCTGCTATAATTGCGGCCGGATGTTGATTGAACGTATTGGTTATAGAATCGCCACCAATAGTATAAAAGATTCGAAGTGTCCTGATTGCGGGACACTGATTGCAGGTTTCGAGCTTTAGCATGATAAAGCGAAATACGAGATACACGGTATGATGAAAATCGTTGCAGATGCTAACATTCCGTTTGTCAAAGAGTGTTTTTCTTCCATCGGTGAGGTTACGGTTGTTGGGGGCCGTCAGATAACGCCGTGGATTGTCGCCGATGCCGACGTTCTTCTTGTACGGAGTATCACACCGGTCGGTATAGACTTGCTGGCCGGCAGTAAAGTGCGTTTTGTGGGGACTGCAACAATCGGCTTCGACCATATTGACATTGATTTTCTGACCCGGAACAACATCGGTTTTGTATCGGCGCCGGGCTCGAATGCAAACTCGGCCGCCGAATATGTTATTGCCGGGCTGCTCGATATCGGTCAAAGATATGCTCTCGACTTAGAAGGCAGATCGATAGGCATTATAGGCGCGGGCAACGTCGGTGGCAGGGTGGCGAAGAAATGTGCCGCTATGGGGATGGACGTTTATCTGAACGACCCGCCATTGAAAAGGCAAACCGGCGATGATAAATATCTGCCATTGGAAAGGCTGTTCGATTGTAATTTTATTACGTTGCATACACCGTTGACGTTCGGGGGGCCGGATAAGACGCATCATTTGGCTGATGAGAAGTTCTTTAAATCGCTCAAGCATAGATGTGTGTTTATAAATGCTTCCCGGGGCGGAGTGGTTGACGGCGGAGCATTGAAATCGGCTATACAGGCGGGCCGGCTGCGGGCTGTCGTGCTGGATGTCTGGGAAAACGAGCCGGATATCGATATCGAACTTCTGAAAATGGTCGATATCGGTACGCCGCACATCGCAGGTTATTCGCTGGACGGCAAGATTGCTGGGATGATTATGATATACAAGGCGGCCTGCGAATATTGTGCCGTGGCCCCGAAGTTTGATATCGAGGATTTCCTGCCGGAGCCTGCCGTGTCGGAGCTGAAGGTCGATCCGAATATCACCAACGATCGGGATTCGTTGTTGAGCGCTGTGCAGAAAATCTACCGGATCGATAAGGATGATGCGAGACTGAAGCGTGTTTTGGATAAACCGGCGGAAAGCAGAGGCGAATATTTTGACAGCCTGCGGAAGAATTATCCCGTGCGAAGGGAATTTCAGAATACCAGGGTGATTCTCAAAGATACGAACTCTAATTTAGCCAGAAAACTGATCGGGATCGGATTTAAAGAAATCAAAAGTGAAAAGTAATAAAGCAAAAGCGAAAAATTACGGTCAAAGCGTTGTTGAATGGCCGAAGGGACGGCTGGATTTTTCAGCCGGTTGTCTTGTGATGGGGGTCTTGAATGTGACGCCGGATTCCTTCAGCGACGGCGGTAAATTCTTCGCTTCCGAAAAGGCTGTCGAGCACGGTCTGAAAATGGCGGCCGATGGCGCTGCCATTATCGATGTCGGTGGCGAATCGACCCGGCCTGGTTCGGACTCGGTTTCGGCTGATGAGCAGATACGGCGGGTGACGCCGGTTATTGAAGCACTTTGCGAAAAGACTGATGTGCCAGTTAGCATTGATACGTACAAATTTGAAGTTGTTCAGGCCGCTCTTCAAGCTGGGGCGAGGATGATAAACGACATTACCGCTCTGAGCGATGAGCGAATGGGCGAATTGGCGGCTGAAAAGCGGGTTCCTGTCGTTTTGATGCACATGCAGGGCACGCCGGCGACGATGCAGTTTGAGCCGAAATATGACGATGTCGTCGGGGAGGTTCTGGAATTCCTGCTGGGCCGGGCAAAGCGGGCTGAGAATTTCGGCATATCAAAGGATATGATTTTCATCGATCCAGGCATCGGTTTCGGCAAGACCACCGAGCACAATCTTTCGCTTTTGAGAAATATCGATAAATTCGTTGCCGTCGGTTACCACGTGCTTGTCGGCACGAGCCGGAAGAGATTCATCGGTAAAATCACAGGCAAACAAAAACCTGCCGAGAGGATATTCGGTACAGCCGCAACGGTCGCCCTTTGTGCATCGGCAGGTGTCTCTATTGTTCGCGTCCATGACGTGGCGGAAATGGCGGATGTGGTAAAGGTGGCGAATGCTGTCGGTGACGCATTGTAACGCCGTGTGAACAAATAGTTGGTGGACTTGTTTGAAGGAGATCAATCTTGTCAGATTTTCGTATTCGTCCGGTCGATTCAAATGATGCCGATTGGATTGCGCAATTCATAACCGAGCGGTGGGGGGCGGAATTTATCGCCGCTCACTACGAAGTATATCATTGCAGGGATCTGCCCGGCTTTGTCGCGATAGAGGGAGAGAAAAAGGTCGGGCTTCTGACATATAAAATTATCGGTGATGATTGCGAGATCGTAAGTCTTGACAGTTTGCAGCCGTGCATGGGTATCGGCACAGGTTTGATTGACGCGGTTAAAAGAGCGGCCGTCGAGTCCGGGTGCAGGCGGCTGTGGCTTGTCACTACGAATGACAATATGAACGCGCTGCGTTTTTATCAGAAACGCGGCTTTTCGCTGGTTAAGATTAATCGTAATGCGATTGAATTCGCCCGAAAGCTCAAACCTGTACCGTTAATCGGATTCGATGGTATTCCTTTGCGGGACGAGATCGAGCTTGAGATGATGTTGGGAGATACCGCCGGGTAGAAACTGAGCATTCCGGCTCTTGAAGGAGACAACTGGCTGATGCACTTATCCGAGAAAATAAAACCATTTAATTACTGTCCGGCATGCAGGTCGTCTGATATATCCTTCAGTGACATGAAAAAAGTCGTTTGTCGGGACTGTTCTTTAACTTATTATCACAACGTCGCCGCCGCGGCAGCAGCGATATTGGAATGTAATAAAAAAATCGTCCTGATTAAGAGGGCCAGAGAGCCGGGCAAGGGCAAACTGGACCTGCCGGGCGGCTTTGTAGACCCGAAGGAATCCGCCGAGGAGGCGTTAAGAAGGGAGATTAAGGAGGAGCTGAAAATAGAGGTTGGAAAGCTTAAATATTTGGGATCTCATCCGAACATTTATAAGTATGAAGGAGTGCTTTACCACACGTGTGATTTATTCTTCTATTCAAAAATAGATGCACTTCCCACATATTTTGATAGAACGGAAATAGAAGAATTGATTTTAATAAATCCTTTCGAGATTCCTGATGACAAGATTGCATTCGAATCATTAAAGATAGGTCTCGGCATATTCAGATCCTCAAAGTCCCATGTAAAGCAGTAAGCTCAATAGGCGGTTCTTTCCTTGGGGATGGCAGTAGGGATTCAGTCGGTATTCAGGGCGATTTTCAATGCTTCGTCGGTGTTTTTAACGAATTCGAATTTCAGTCCTTTTTTTGCTTCCTTCGGGACTTCTGGCAGGTCTTTTTTGTTTCTGGCGGGCAGAATGATGGTTTCTATGCCGGCCTGTTTGGCGGCCAGGATTTTCTCTTTCAGGCCGCCGATTGGCAGGACCAGGCCTCGCAGCGTGATTTCCCCTGTCATTGCCACGTCCGGTCGGGTGGGCTTGCCGAGCAGCAGGCTGACCAGCGATGTGAACATTGCTACACCGGCACTTGGTCCGTCCTTGGGGATTGCTCCTGCCGGGACGTGGATGTGATAATCGAATTTGCTGAAGTTTTCCGGCTCGATTTTCAGTTTTTTCGCGTTTGCCTTCACGATGG
>CAZHBL010000248.1:0-7633 GCA_964530105.1 uncultured Pirellulales bacterium
TCATAAATTGAAAATTCAAACGCCCCTTTATTTCCCCCCTCTTTAATTTTCCTATGATAGGTGGCCGTAAAACAGTTATAATCAAATAGACAATTGAATAGATTGTAGCACTGAAATTCTAACGATCCGTATGACAAATCGAGATTAAAGGGATAAAAAGTGCATCGAAAAGGTTTTACTCTTCTTGAGCTGTTAATAGTAATGTCCATCATCGCCTTGCTGGTGAGCATACTTTTGCCTTGTCTTATAACTGCAAAAGATAGCGCGTTGGAATTATGCGCCATGCAGGTCGCCCCTGATAAGGAGGGAAAGGTTTTGTTGGAAATTCAAAACCTTTCTTTTAGAAAACCAACTGAAGGCATATATATGATAAAGATTGACCCGCCGGGGAATTGCCGTGTTTTCATAAAAAAACCTTATCCGCCGGGCATGAAATTAATAAAAAGAGATAAACAGGATTATATCAAATGGAGACCAAAAGTGCGTGATATTGGTATTCATCCTGTTACCGTTGTTTTTGAAGGTGAAAAAGTCTCTGAGCAGCAGATTACAATTTATGTTTTTAATAAAAAGCTTTTAGAAGCCCAGCGAAAGGGCTAATCAGACACCGATTTACACTCTTTTGGATTTGCCACAGAGGACACAGAGGACGCAGAGAAAAAATAAATACAATAGTAAATTTATGCCATAGGTATAGAAAATAGAAAATCACAAACGCCGCGAAGAAAAAAAGAAACAGTGAATGGTTTATAGTATTTGGTATTTAGGCTAACGACCAACGACTAAATACTAACGACTATTTTTAGCCACAGAGCACACCGAGGACTCAGAGAAATAATAAATCGTAATTCGCAAATTTATGGCTTAGCTATCGTAAATTACAAAGGCTGTCCCTAGTTTCCCGAATAGATGTTTGGAATTCCCGTGAAAAAATCCCGCTAACGTCTTGACAAAAGCTTGCTCATAGATGTCCCCTGAGTTTCGAAGTTTGGAATTTGTCCGAATAAGAAAGCTGGCTGGAACAACACCTCCAGCCAGCTCTTTGTGGCAATCACTTCTTAAACATAATCTAACTTTTGCACTAAACCCTTAACTTGCTGTTGATATTAATTACTTTGCCGGCATACCTCTCAATTCGATATCGTCGATATTCCAGCCTGAACAAGCGTACGCTCCATTGTTTAAGACAGCATAGCCCCAACGGATGAATACACTTGCCTGGCTATCAGCCACTTGGCTAATATCATACTCTATAGTCTGCCATTCATTGTCCATGAGCGCTGTTTCCATCGAATCCCAGATGATGGTCCAATCGGTACCATTGGCAGAAGCCTCGAGCGTATTGGATATATATGGCAATGTGTCACTATTAAGCCAGCGGGCGTAACATAATGTCACATCGTTGAATCCGGAGCAGTCAAACGGACCGGCCGTTAGATAATACGGTCCACCTACAACGATTGAGTAGTCACCCGCCAGATTTACACCATACACATTGTTTCCGGTATAGCCTGATGACGGATCGGGATTACCATCATCCCTGCCCCCTGAGCCCTTGGGAGTACCGAACTGCCAGTTGTCGTCCATCATCCAGGCCGGGTCGGTATCCAAACTAAATCCGTAGATAATCTCCGCCGTAGCAATGGGCTTTTTGGCAGCGGTTCTACTTGCCTCAAGTATGCCACCATATACGCCCAGGTTAATCCGGCCACCATTGGGTGAAGTTTCCAAAGTCCAGTCAGAGACGGGATCACCAGCGTCTATACACTCACTGGTAGCAATATCCTGGCGCCATGTCTCGCCGGATGGATCATAACGACCAGATGTAGAGAGCAGGTGGTAATCACCACGGAAATAAATGGGCAGATTGTTGCCGGTATCGGGATCATCTACATCCATCCAGGTTCCCGGCTCAACGAAATAAGGATCTACACTCAGGTTTTCCGTGCCGGGCCAGTTGCCGTCAATATCACAATATGAAACGATTGGCGATTCAGATTTCTGACCGGGGACAGCATACAGTTGTTCCGGTATATTTGCCCATACGATACAATTCACCAGTGTGATCTGGCTACCGTTACAATAGATACCGCCTCCATTGTTGCGAGCATAGTTGTCGCTGATGGTGCAGTTTTCAAAGTATGCCTGGCTCTGATTGCAATGAATACCGCCGCCATCCTGCATTGCCTGGTTACCTATGATCAGGCAGTGGCGGATGGTTGGATCGCTCTTATCACAAAGAATACCACCGCCAAAATCATCCAGGCCGCCGGTTATGGTAAAGCCTGTCAGAATACTATTGGGATCCTCACCGTTCAGAAAGCTCACGGTCGGCCCCGTGCTGCTACCGTCAATGATCGTTTGAGAAATTATCCCCAATCCATTCGGATCGGAGCAGGCAACTTCGATAGATTTCCCTTTGAAGTCAATATTCTCAGTGTATACTCCTGGCATAACAACCACTTTCCATCCATCGACAGCCATGTCAATAGCTTCCTGGATGCTGTCAAAGGGGTGTATCAAGCTGCCGTCTTCATCCGGATCGCTGACTGTCATGTTGCCGGGACCTAAATCGTTAAGCGCATCGTCGTCTACGTGCAGGACGACGATTTCACCGGGTTGGACGATTATCCCGTCGGACGTTATAAAGGTTAGAATGCTACCCTCATCCACGCCTGAATAATTTTTGGCCAGGGCCTTAAACTCATAGATTGTATTCGGAATCAGATCGCCGGCTAATACGCTGAAGCTGTCTCCTGTGAGCGCACTTTCGGTCCAACTGGTGTCTTTCCAGTTACTACTGCCCTCAGGACGATACAAAAACGAATACTCGCAGGCATCTCCACCGTCATCTGCAATCCTGCCGTTAAGGGTGGCTGACGTTTCTTTCACTTCGGTAGCGGACTCAGTAACCACATCTGGAGAAGAAGGCAGAGCGGGCGTAATAAAAGGTTGAACAAGGCCCAGGTGTTCGCCTGCAGAATTTCTGGCCTCTGCCCGAAATTCATATAAGGCGCCTGGGATTAGGCCCGTAACCATTGCACTGAAGTTACCTCCTGTGGATATATTCTCGACCCAGATTGACCGGCCGTTGGATAATGGAGTAAATTGCCAGTCAAATCCGCCTTCATTATTTATTTTGCCGTTAAGGGTGACGGAGGTCTCACCTATGTCAGTAGCCGAGAGAGTGATTACACTTGGTGCTATAATCTGAGGGCCTGCAGGATCCGGGGTGAACTGCTCGGTACTACCATAGCTTGTTCCTGCCGGATTGCCGGCTACGGCCCTGAACTCGTAGGTTATTCCGGGTATCAAGCCGGGGACCGAAGCGCTGAAGTTCTGACCCGTGGAATAACCCCCGCCTCCGCCGAAATATTCCCAATCATTAACTCCCACTTGGCGATATTCGAAACGAGTTACGCAATCCTCTCCGCCATCGTTATCAATTCTACCGTTAAGACTGGCGGAGGTTCCACCTGTGACGGCAGCCGGGAGAGTACTCACGCCCGGTGCTGTAACCTGAGGTTCTGTAATATCTGCAGATCCTGTGGTAAACTGATTAGTATTGCCAAAGCTTGTACCTGCCGAATTGACGGCTACGGTCATAAACTCGTAGATCGTGTAAGGTGCCAGGTCATGGATTGATGCGCTGAAATTTTGTCCTGTGGAATAACCCCTGCCCCCACCGGTAGGTTGCCAGTCAGTGCCGCCCACAGGGCGATATTCAAAATGAGTTTGGCAATTTTCTCCGCCATCATTTTCAATTCTGCCGTTAAGTGTGGGGGAGATACCGCCTGTACCAGCAGCCTCAAGGGTACTTACAATTGGTGCTATAACACCAGGCCCTGCATGGTCTGTGGTGAAATGGTCGGCACTGCCGTATATTGTGCCCGCCGAATTGCCGGCAACCGTCCTGAACTCATAGGTTGTACCGGCCGTCAGGCCAGTGACTAATGCACTGAAGCTTTGGTCTTCGGAATAAACCACTTCCTGGCCGATACCCTGCCAGTTGCCGCTGCCTGCAAGGCAATATTCGAAACTAATCTGGCAGTCTTCACTTCCCTGACGGCGATACTGAAACCGGACCTGGCAGGCCAATCCGCCGTCATCTTCAATCCTCCCGGAAAGCCTGGCAGAAGTATATTCCTCTTCCGTAGCCGACCGGGTAACCACAACAGGCGGAAAACCTTCTGGTAATGTCGTGAAGGTTTGATTATCTCCTTCACCCGTCCCTGCTGAATTCATGGCCCGGGCTTGAAACTCATAGGTTGTGCCAGGCGTCAGGTTATCGACCGGTACAGTGAAATTGGTTCCTGTAACACCAGTAGGATTCGACTGGCCTCCACCTGCCGAAAGATACTGGCTTGGTATAGCGGCTCGGGCCATTGACGGAGTTGACCAGGACAGTTGACAAACGGCATCTCCGCCATTCTCATAGAATTCCAGTCGAATATCGTATTTCTGCCCGGCCGTCAAGTCAATATCCCCGCTGTCATAGGCATTAGCATGGTCCGTCCAGTTGTCGATAAGTTGTACGTTATTTACCCACAAACGAACGCCGTCGTCTGATTGAGTATGGAAAGTATAGGTTGCTGTGGTTGGCGCTTCAACCTGGCCTGTCCACCTGACCATGAAATTATCCGCTGGTACTGCCGGATCCGGCGAGCTGCCTCCCCAATCGAAGTTGACTGTAGAATCCAAGCGCTCCATTAGTAAAGTTTGCCACGGATTTGCCGTGTCCAATTCATAATACTCGCCACTCAAGCCTCCAACTCCAGCGATCAGGAGAGTCTCTATCCATTGAGTGCTGCCCACAGGGCGATATGCAAACCAATACTGACAGGGCTCCCCACCGTCATCTGCAATCCTGCCGACAAGCTCAGCAGAGGTCTTTTCCACATTAAGTGCGCCACGTGTCAGCACACTCGGCGTTTTAATAACTGGTGGTTCTGTTGTGAATTGCAAATACGTACCACCGTCAATTAAATTTACTGAATTTTCGGCATAGGCTATAAACGAATAGGTTGTATCTGGTGTCAAACCATCGATTGATTTGCTGAATTTATCTCCTGCTCGAAGGATTCCGGTCTTTACAGTTTTGACAAACTCAGTGCCACCCACAGGACGATACTCGAACCAGCTCTGACAGTCCAACCCATCGTCTCCAATAAGTATGCCATTAAGTGTGGCTGAGGTCGAACCAACATCTGTGGCATCGAGAGTAGTTACACTCAGGGGTGGAACGTCCGGCGGAAGTGTTGTGAATGTTACTATAAAACCTTCAGCTTCTCCTTTGGAATTTCTTGCCATGGCCCGAACATCGTAGAATGTATCAGGCGTCAAATCACTAATCGATACGCTGAAGGTTTCGCCCGTGGAATAATTCCCGCTCCATCCAGTGTCGGACCATGAACCAGTACGAATGTCGACAATATGGAATTGAGTATCACAGGACTCCCTTCCATCATAATCAATTCTGCCGTTAAGCGTTGCAAAAGTCTGACCAATGCCTGTGGGTCCAAGAGTAATTACAATAGGAAATTCAATGTCCGGTTGCTCTGTTGTGAACTGCAACGTACTGCCGGAGCTTGTGCCTGTCGAATTTTTGGCCTCAGCACGAAACTCATAGGTAGTGCCCGGCGTCAAACCACTAATCGATGCGCTGAAGGTTTGACCTGTGGAAAAACCACTGCTCCATCCTGTATCGGTCCATGAACTTGTGCCCTTAACGCGATATGCGAATTGAGTATCGCAGGTCTCCCCGCCGTCATTATCAATACTGCCGTTAAGCGTCGCTGAGGTCTGACTTTTATTAGTGGCATCGTGAGTAATTACAGTTGGAGCTTCAGCAGGGGGCGGTGTTGTTACTGTTATGGAAGTGGAATCCGAATCATCACCTGGAAATACTTCAATTTCAAGGGTGTGATCACCCACCTGGACCCAGTTTGGAATTGGATAGTTCGTATACCCGATGCCTTCTGAATGATGCGCATCTATATGGTCTGTCATGAAGGTACCCCCCCCGCATGACTCTCCATCAATGTACACGAAGCAACCAGGACTCCACGCGATCTCATTTGTCGGATTGTTGACCCAAAAGGAAAAATCCATTTTCCGGTCGTTTACGGTGCAGCTTAGACCAGATATCTCGAGATAAGCATCTGCGACTGCGACCGCCTGAAATGCCAATACCATCAACAACATCGTTCCTAATAGGTTCTTGCTGTTCCTCAACATTTCTCTGTCTCCTAAAAAAGATTAACAATTACAACGGAATTGATTCTACGCTTAAGACAAATCGATTAGCCAACTTCCTCTAAACCAAGTCTTTTTATGAGTGTGGGAGCTTGAAAAGTGCTGGAGGGGCTCACTCCCACTCCTCCATGAAACAATATCTTTATACGATTCATACCCAAGATGTCAATTGTGGTGATTACGTATTTTTGCAAAAAACAGGATACAGAAGAAAGATTTCAGAATTTAAAACTCCACTCAAAAAGCCACCTATATCTGCATTCATCTGTTGTTATTTCCTATGTTTTTTTGCTGGGCCAATACCATAAGGCATCACCAAGGGAGGCCCACCTTACTGCTGGGACTCATTTTTTCAGAATTTAACAATTTAATGTTTCGCCTGCCTTTCTGCCTCTTTTGGGTAATTTTAATTGAAAAACTATAACTATTTGCTCACCAACAGGCTTCCACTATATAATCCGGCAAAAATCCGCGAGGCTGCGCAAAATCCAAAAAAATGTCAAAAAACTTCAGTTTTTGACTGTTGCCGGAAGTTGCGACCCCGAGCTTATTTCATACTTGACTGCCTATAGCTGGTCTTTCTTAGTTTGTTAGTATTTTCACGTCGCATCTTATGCGCACCTTTAGCGGCAAATTTTATTTCGACCAGATACCGCTGATTGCATGCCATATGGAGTTTCTCCTCCGAAACTCATTAAACGGTTTAATTAAAGCCGATATAATTTTGAACAGATCAACTTAGTTTGTCAAGTGTGGTGATTACTTATTTTTAAAAAGTTTAAAAACGGGGCTGACAGGCGAAAAACCAGGTTTTTCGTATTGATTATTTTCTATTGTATAGTGACGATTTTTTTGGATTCTGGATACTTGATGCTGGATTCTATATTCTCGATTTTTCCGCAAGATCTGTTTAATCCGTATCAGAATTCGTGTTTTTCGTGGTGAGAGATTTAAAGAATCCGCATGGGCAGCACGTGCCTAAGGTACAAGCTGCGCCATCCTACGGGCCTGGATTCCAGTTTTTACGGGAATGACAAAAGGGCCGATTGGCTCAGGTACGCGGGTGGGACGCCCGCGCGACACAAGGGCAAGATGCCCTCGCCACGTAAATAAAAAAAGCCCCGCACCGGCCTTCGGCCGGAAATCCGAAATACTAAGCTCTAAGCTTGTCCTGAGCAAAGCCTGCACTGAGCAATGCCGAAGTGTCGAATGGATAATCAATTCCAATAGCCACGGTTTTTTGTCATCTTGAGCGGAGCGAAGCGGAGTCGAAAGATCTATTTGAATGAACACGAACGGACACGATTTTTTTGACACGGATTCACTTGGCGCGGCTTCGCTTCGCTCAGCCGCAACCAAAAAGGATAGAGTTTTAGCT
>CAZHBL010000249.1:0-7609 GCA_964530105.1 uncultured Pirellulales bacterium
AGCTGCTGCGGAAAAAGAGATTGAAGCTGAATTTATTGCTGTTCATGCTGGGCCAACCGTTCCAGCAGGTCAACCAGTCGTCTCCGCGGGTGTAACGGGGACGCGTGTAATCGCTGCCGTGGACACGGATTCCACAGTCTATCTGGAGATTTATACCGGTTTGCGGATCGATGATTTCGAACGAAACCGGGCGTTCGTATTCTCTTCCTCGCTGTATCGGATTATTGTAGCTGTTCGGGCCATTTGAGCGCCATACTCCATCGCCGTCATAATATCCGCCGACGATGGCCATGATGCCGCCAGGTTCGAAAAGAGAAGTGTGCTCGTCACCCACAATTGACACGACCGGCATCGATTTTATTGCCTCACTGGCGTTGAATATGTACGTCTGTGTTATCGTGCGCGATGGCAGCCAGCCGTTCTTTATTGCCGCTGCACGCAGGCAGGTGGTTGAGCTTATCCGTATTGCACCGGTATATGCCAAGCTGGTTGCTGAGGGTCGCTCATTTTCAAGAGGTTCGCTGCCGTCTGTTGTAATATATATCCTGGTTCCATCAGTTTCATCGGCGACTGTAACATTAAAACTGCTATCGTAAAAACCTCGTTCGCGACTAAATTTCGGATCCTCAACAATTCCTAAGTATGCCCCTTGATTTTCCGCCGCTGGTGACGGCCTGGTAAAAAAACACAGATCATCGCCCGCATCCGGGTATCGGCCATAAGATGTGTTGGTAACTTGTTCACCAAATACAATTGCGTCGATCATTGTACTTCCGTCAGAGGTGAATAGTCCAATCTGCTCGCCGTCTTTGGATAGACTAAATCCGACATGCAAAGGACCATCGTCAATATCGTCATCCACCCAGATTAACAGATAACCATGAGCTGAAACAGTAGTCTCGATTGGTGAATTATCCGGAATCAGCCACTTGGTCGGTTCGCTCAAATCGTCCGTCAGATACATCCCGCCCATATCGATGGCAGTCTCGCCGAAGTTATAGATTTCGATCCAGTCGTCGTAGTCGCCTTGTGGATCGGCGAATCCATTATCGCTGCTGTTGGAAGCCACCAATTCGTTAATAACAAGAGTAATATCGGCTTGGGTAAAGGCTGGAGGACTGATCCCCATTACAAAAAGAATTAATATAAGCACCCATAATTTCATAATTCACATTATTCCAAATATGATTTTATCTATCTTAACATACATGACTCAAAAAATCAACACTTCAATCTCGCGATGCCCCATTTTTGCGAAGGTTTCAGTTCTAATGCGTGAATTGAAAGTTAATTATGGCATCTTCTTAAGTATTGTTGATCGTACGGGGTGGAAATTTTATATTTCCGCATGGGAACTGGATAACGCACCACCTGAATAATCACTTTTTGCAAAGCATGCGCACAAAATCAGCACAAGAGCGTCCAAGAAGATCAATCTTATAAATTATCATGAATCGGATTGTCACTATTTCTCTATGATTTGTTTAAGAACAAACGGCTCGAAAAGACCATAATCCACAGTGTGATAATCTTTGCCGGCAGGCGGGCCTGTCTCGGGACCCTGCTGGAACATGCCGGGCCAGGCGCTGCCCAGACCTGTCCCTGCGTGGTGGGGCCCTAACGTGTTCTTGAGCGTCCCGATGACGACAACCTCAACAGTATTGCCGCCCGGCTTAATCAAATCCGTAACATCGCACTGCCAAGGCTTATACGCAATATATCCTGCAGACTTACCGTTGACTATAATCTCCGCGACGCTCCCGTACCACTTGTCCAGCTCGACAAGATACCGACCGGCCGGTTGTGTGACATTGAACGCCTGTTTATAACAGACACCCGCGGCGTAAAACGGGCAGCCCTGCTCTTTCCAACTGCCGAGTTTCAGGGCAGGCCCCGAAGCGCCGGCAATCACAAAGCCCGAGCCGGTTTCTTTAAGCGTAAACGTCCCCAGTACATAAGCCGGCTCGAGTTCGTGATAAATCGTAAAAGGCGATGCCGTGATTGTCACGGTGTTCTCACCGACCACGGCGGCATCAGCGATATCGATTTTGCCGAACACCTTGTCAAGCCACCACGCATCCTTCATCGCCGAAACTGTTTTGCCGTTGCACTTGATCTCGTAGAGGTCCGGCCGCTCGATAACAATGCAAAGCCGCCCGGGAACCTGCCGCTCGATTGTAAACTTATACGTCGCCTTAAAGCCGCTGTCTGCGCCAAACGTCCTGCTGATAAACTCATCGCGAAACTGAACGGCGCTGTCCCACGGATCTCTTTCCATCCCGTTCTGCGCGAATGCAAACTGGGATGCCTTATAGAAGTAAATATTTTTCTTCGTCTGACCGCCAGAGGTGATATCGACGTAATCCAACGTCAGCACATTATCTTCTATCGGGCGGATCTCAAGCTCACCTTGTGAGTCCAAGAGCCTGCTCGTTGTCATCGGCTCGGCCACAGGCGCATGGGGCTTTTTCGATAAGAACAGTACAAGAGACCCGCACGGCGGAAGCTCGAAGCGTGTTTTTATGCCGGCAGACGTTTTTTCAAACGGATACATGGAAATCTCCGCCGTACTCGGGTCCCATTGCTCTACAGACCCCGCTTCCGATTTGACCAGTCCCGCTGAAGGTGCTTCGATACTCGTATTAACCAGCAGCAAGAATTCGCCGTCATCAAGCGTTCGTCTATTGTGAAATAGTATGCCTTTATCGTCACCATCCCGCTCGATGGCAAATCCGTCCTTCAAGTCGGCCAGCAGCATTTGCGGCACATTGGCCGACTCGACTTGCTTCCAACCGGAACGTTTTGCCGACTCTGCGCCTTGTGTTGATGACTGACCGTCAACGTACGTAGGCGCCTGCCCGCAGCAGATAACCTCGCCGCCTGCTTTGGCGTATGCAGTAAGCAGATCCATCGTTGGCCGATTGAGATTCTCCGTCAAGGGTGGCAGTACAACGGTACTGTAATCGCGTTCTCCTATCCTAAAGAGCGGCCCTTCGATCGAGCCATGCCGGGCGATGATATCTTCGCACCCTATATCGTACTCTACCTGAGTCTTTGCAAGCGACACTATCATTTGCTGGAATTGGCTGCCGATCTCGCTGAGCCTGTCTTTCGGGATCGAATCGCCTTGATACATCCACGCCGTCGTTGTCGGCTCGATCACAAGAATCCGATTAATCTGCCGGCCCTGCGACATAATCAGCGACAGTCTTGCGTAGTACTCGGCCATCACGTGGTACGCCTTCCACCAGGGTTCGTGATACGAGAACGACTGCGGGTGGTCGCGTTTACGTGCGCCTCGTATTGTTATATAAGACAGATGTTGATCGAGCGTATTGACTCCGAGCACGTAGAGCCAGTCGCCGATTCGCTTCATGTCCTCGAAACGCAGGTCCCAGCCGCCGGCTCCGTATGCCTCACACAATGTCCTTTTTTTCCCTAATTGATTGGCCACACTTGAAAGCTCCTTGACGGACCGGACATTGCCGAACTGGGCATGCATATCTTCGCTGTACTGATTCATTAGCGTGTCAATCGCCGGCCTTTGGTGCCAGGCGTACATCGCCATATTATCCGGCGACATAAGGCAGTTCGGCCATTCGTGCTCCCAGTAGTGACCTGTGAACTGAAGGTTGTGCCGTTCGCAATAATCATGATAAGGCTTGGCCCATCGCTCGATGAACAAGTCGAGAAGCACCTGGACATAGTTGTGTCTGATTCTCCGCCAGTCGCCAACCGGCTGGGCCAGGCTGGGCAGACTGTCGATAAGACTATAACCCCACCGCTTCTCGAACACGTCCGGCAGATCTTCTGTCCACGGCAGCCCGCCCGCCGGCGCAATGTGCGGCTCATCCGTAAAGGACCCGGGGACACGTTTGCCGAAATATTCGCCTATCTCACTGGTATAGGCTCCCATCGTTATGTCCAGAAACTTCTCAGTGACTCCGGGTGTCATCAAGTTCACGTAGAACTTACCACCGTACCAGGGCGATGTGCCCGCGTGTAGTATCGACGCCACCAAATACTTGCCTTTAGGAAGTTGTGCGCCGGTCTTCACCTCATTGGAAACATTCTCATAACCACTTTGAGTAAGACTAAATGTCGCTACAAAGTTCGCTTCAGGCTTTCCTGTTGAATCCTGCTCTTTGATTACCAGACCCATGCCGCGGGATTCCGGCATGGCTTCAGGGACGAACCCACCGGCAAAGCCTGAAGGGTAAGAGTTCTCGTCGTAGATCCAAACGTTCATGTCGAGCCGCTCGGCTTCTTTGAGGGCGACCTTCCAGAGTCTGAACCACTCCGGCGACAGGTACGGCGTCATCAGCCCGGGCCTGGGATGAACAAAGACCTGCTTTACCTGCTGGCCGGCAAGGTCCCGCAGAGTGCCGACTATCTGCTGGTCGCTCAGCATGTCGTTCCACACCCACAAGGGCGCCGAATGATACTGGCGCGGCGGATCGGAAAATTCTCTCTTTACGGCAGCCGAATCTACTGCCTCCAGCCGGCCGGATGGGATTAGAGCCGCAAAACAAATGAAAGTCAAAATAGATATGCCCGGCTTTCCTGAGATTGAATACTTCATGATATAGCCCTCTTCGATCTTATCTAATAGCGTATAATCAGGCCGCTACGACGCAGGCCGGAATTTCCAACTGCGATAGTCTCTAAAAACACGCAGCAGTCTGAATGATAACTAATCTTTTACAAACTTGCAAGGACGGCTCATAAACTTTCGCAAAACGAGGTGGAAATGAATGGGCAGAGCAGGTACAATTACGATCGATTCGGAAGATCGTTAGGGGCAGTTCGCGAAGAAGCCCGTACTAAAATGGAGCTGATAAAATGAAACATGCTATTCTAACTAAAACTTTGATGTTGATGTTTTTGCTGCTCTGGTGCCTGCCCGGGCTGGCTGCCGGGGACAATACGCTGCTTTGGCAAATCGGTAAAGCGGATAATGATACGGCGGAATTTGCTCTTGGGCCGGACCGGAGCAACCAGTATTCGGTGACGTTTCCTAACGATGCTCTGTTTGTAGCCGGGCAGTCCGATCCGAAACAGGACTGGCCCTATATACAGCCGGGCCCGGCGGATGTCTGGGCGGGCGGTAAGAGCCACACCTTTACAATTCTTTTCGGTCTCAAGATGACGTCAACCGAGGGCAAAGGGCAGATTGTGCTGGACTTCGTCGATACGCACAGTGCTCTTCCACCGAAAATGGAAATCAAAATCAATGACATATCCTTTATCCGTGAATTGCCTAAGGGTGCCGGCGACACTTCGGCCCAGGGTCAACCGGACAAGGGTCGTGAGTGTCGGCTCGTCATTGAATTTCCCGCCGGGGCGTTAAAAGGGGGCAGCAATCATATCACCATCACTTCACTGGAAGGCAGTTGGGTCCTGTACGACCAGGTGGCTCTGACTGTGCCGTCCGGTTTCGATGCCGGGCCGGTCGAGCCGGTGACCAGGTTCCTGGGTACTGACAGCCAGCCGTACCTTATCAGGCATGACGATGGCAAGATGTATCAACCTGTGCTGGTGTCGGTCCTTCACATTGGTGAGCCGGTCGAGGCTATTGTCGAGGTCAATGGAGTTGAATCTACCAAACAGTTGCTGAAACCGGGCTATAAAATCATTGAGGGATTAGCTCCGGCGGTCCGGGAGCCGTCTGAGGTGCAGATCGAAGTAAAGGTGGCGGGCAAATCTATCGGCAAACAGACGCTGGCCATCAGACCCGTCCGGAAATGGGAAGTATATTTACTGCACCACTCCCACGTGGATATCGGCTACACGCACGTCCAGACCGAGGTCGAACGCAAACACTGGCAATACTATAAGCAGGTCATCGATCTGGCACGTAAGACGTCGGAATATCCGGCCGGCTCGGCGTTTAAATGGAACACCGAGGTGCTCTGGGCTGTTGACAGCTTCCTGAAACAGGCCCCGCCAGATGACGGACAGGCCTTTATTGATGCCGTTAAAAAGGGCTGGATCGGCCTGGATGCTTTGTACGGCAACGAGCTGACGGCCCTGTGCCGGCCGGAAGAGCTTGTCCGCCTGGTGGATTACGCCCGAATGCTCAGGCGGCGATACGAAGTTACAATCGACTCGGCGATGATCACCGATGTGCCCGGCTACACGTGGGGAATCGTGCCGATCCTAGCCCAGAGCGGAGTTAAATATTTCTCCGTTGGTCCCAACCGAGGGCACCGAATCGGCTATACGCTGTCGACCTGGGGCGACAAGCCATTCTACTGGGAATCACCGTCGGGCTCCGAGAAAATTCTCTGCTGGGTGGCCGGCGAAGGTTACTCATTCTTCCACAGCGGGCGTCTCGACGGCGGAAGACTCTTCGATTATCTCAAACGCCTGGGTGATTCCGAGTACCCTTACGACATGGTTCAGCTTCGCTACTCGATTGGCGGTGACAACGGCCCGCCCGACCCGGACCTGAGCGATTTCGTCAAAAAGTGGAACGAGAAGTATGCCTATCCCAGGCTGGTTGTCGCCACAACTACAGAAATGTTCCGGGAGTTCGAACACCGATACGCCAGCCAGGTACCCAAGGTTCGCGGCGATTTTACGCCGTATTGGGAAGACGGGGCGGGCTCGTCAGCGGCAGAGACCGCAATCAATCGTGATGCCGCCGAACGGCTAGTGCAAACTGAGACACTATGGGCCATGCTCGATCCGGCCGGTTACCCCGCCGAGCAGTTCCGGGAGGCGTGGCGCAATGTCATCCTCTACGATGAACACACATGGGGCGCGCACTGCAGTATCAGCCAGCCCGAAAGCGATTTCACCAAAGCCCAGTGGAAAATCAAACAGGCCTTCGCGCTTAATGCCGATTTGCAGTCGCGCAATCTCCTTAACAACGCACTGGCCGGACATCGAGCGACGACAAAGCAAGTCACAGTAATGGACGTGTTTAACACTTCATCCTGGACGCGAACGGACCTTGTGATATTACCGAAAGACATGAAATTGCCCGGTGACGTTGTCAAGAATTCCGAAGGGCAAGTCATAACATCGCAGCGGCTCTCAACGGGTGAGCTGGCCTTTCTTGCACAGGACATCGCGCCTTTCTCCGCCAAACGATTCACCTTCGGCGCCGGCAAGGCTTCCACGTCCGGCAGTGCTTCGGCTAAGGATACAGAACTGAGCAACGGCACGATATTGCTTACCGTCAATGAGAAAACCGGCGCGGCCGAGAGCCTGCAGTGGAAACAGCAGAATATCGAACTGGTTGACAGCGAGGCCGGGCTGGGGCTGAATGATTATTTCTACGTGGCAGGCAGGGACCCGACGGATCCGCAGCGTAACGGACCGGTTAAAATCCGTGTCAAGGAGCGAGGGCCGCTGGTCGCATCGGTGTTGATAGAATCCGATGCCCCGGGCTGCAACAAGCTGATTCGTGAGTTTCGCGTCATTGACGGCATCGACCGCGTGGATATTATCAATATTATCGACAAGAAGAATATCTACGAGCAGGAGGCCGTCCACCTGGCCTATCCCTTTAAGGTACCTGAAGGAGTGATGCGAATGGATATTCCATGGGCCGTTGTCAGGCCTGAAACAGACCAACTGCCCGGCGCCTGCAAAAACTATT
>CAZHBL010000250.1:0-7604 GCA_964530105.1 uncultured Pirellulales bacterium
GTGATACTCACTTTGGGTCAATTGTTGGAAAACACAATGCTTGTATGAAACAGGCTCGGAAAATGTTCGAGAGGACAACTCGGAAATGAAAATACTCGTTATCAACGCAGGAAGTTCGTCGGTCAAGTATCACTTATACCAGATGCCGCAAGCGGAGATTCTCGCCGGAGGATTCGTCGAGAGAATCGGAGAAGAGACCTCCGAACTTTCCCACTTTTATAACGGCGAAAACTACACGGCGCCGGCAAAGATAGAAAGTGTCGAAGAGGCGATGAAACTTATACTTCAGACGCTTGCCGACGGGCAGGTGGGAGTTTTGCAGCACATATCTGAGATCGATGCCGTCGGCCACAGGGTAGTTCACGGGGGCGAAGAATTTACCGGTTCGGTAATAATCGACGAAGAAGTCATTGCCTCGATCGAGAAATTTGCGGACCTGGCTCCCCTGCACAATCCGCCGAACCTTGCAGGCATCCGGGCTGCCCAGCGTCATTTGCCGAATACGGTACAGGTCGCCTGCTTCGACACCGCATTTCATGCCACTATTCCGAAAGTTGCTTATATGTACGCCCTGCCGTATGAGCTTTATGAGAAGTATGGCATTCGGAGATATGGCTTTCACGGAATCTCGCACAGGTACGTTGCCCGGCGTGCCGCCGAGATGATGGGCAAAGGAAAATACGATATCAACGCCATTACATGCCATCTTGGCAACGGCTGCTCCATTACCGCCGTAAAGAACGGCAGGTCGATTGACACCTCGATGGGACTGACACCCTTGGAAGGAGTGCCGATGGGAACACGCTCGGGAGACTTGGATCCGGCGATTCTCTTTTACCTTGCTGATAAAGGCTACGATGCAAAAGCGTTGAAAAACCTTTGCAATAAACAAAGCGGCCTGCTTGGCATATCGGGGGTCTCGAATGATATGAGGAACCTTGAAGAATTAGCAGAAAAAGGTCACGCCCTGGCGCAACTTGCGATCGATGTTTTTTGCTATCGCATCAAAAAGTATATAGGTGCTTATGCTGCCGTTCTGGATACCGTCGATGCGGTGGTTTTCACCGCCGGTATCGGGGAAAATTCTGTCTTTATGCGCGAGAAAATATGTAACGCTGTTACTCAAATAGGGGTGCAGCTTGACCTGGCGGCGAACAGGGACGCAATTGCAAAAGAAGCTGAAATAAATACCAAAGACAGCCAGGTCAAGGTATTTGTCATTCCCACAAATGAACAGACAGCAATCGCCAATGACACTTACGAGCTTGCGAGGGGGAGAACATCCGTACTATGTGGTTTACTTTAGCTTACCTTGTAGTTTCGTATGTCGGGCGAGAGCGGCGGCGCCGATAATACCGGTATCTTCTCCGAGGGTGGCGAAGCATATCTCGACTGTCTCTTTTTTCAATGTCCAGATATACTCGTCAAAGAAATCCTGTATTCGGTTCAGTAATGCGTCACCAGCGGCAATCATTCCCCCGGTAAAAATTATTCGCTTCGGCTCGGTTGTATGCAACATGTTTATGCATGTAATCGCGAGTGCTTTTGCCGTTCCGTCGGTGATCTCTTTGGCCAGTTTGTCTCCGGCTGCTAAATGCGTGTAAACGTCCTTGCTGGTTATTTTGCCCTTTTCTTCGAGTACTTTCTGGAGGCTGGATTCGGTTCCTGCTTCAAGGGCTTCGGTCGCCCGCCTTGCGGTTGAATCGGCAGATCCATACGCTTCGACACAGCCCTTCTGGCCGCAGTTGCAGCTTCTGCCGTCCGGATAAATGATCATGTGTCCCAATTCGGCGCCGTTCTCGTCGCATCCGTGCAGCAGTTCGCCGTTGCTGACAATACCGCCGCCGATTCCCGTTCCGAGCGTGAAAAAGACCATGTCCTTTACACCCTTACCGGCACCGGCAGTATACTCGCCCCAGCAGGCCACGTTTGCGTCGTTATCGAAGACAACGGGCGCCCCGAGCTTTTCGTTGAGCATCCGGCAGATAGGAACGTTCTTGAATTTCGGCATGTTCGTGGAACGGATGATGATGCCCTCGCTGTATTTGGCCGGTCCGGGAGTTCCGATACCGATAGCGACAACATCCTGCAGAGAAAGCCCTGCCTCGGCGATAAGCTCTTCGACGGTCTGGGCCATATTGTTAATGACAATCTCCGGCCCCATCTCAGCGTTGGTCGTGATCGATGTCTTGCAGATCAGCTTCAGCTCGGAATCAAACAAACCGATCTTGATATTCGTTCCACCCACGTCAATTCCAACATACGTTTCATTCATTTCTCGTTCCTTTTGATTCGTGGTTTATGTCTTGCCCGGGATCCGATTGTCGGATTGCTGGACACTCAGTTTAATCCGGATAGCCTTCGGGATGGTTGCTGTACCATTGCCACGCAGTGGAGACCATTTCCTCCAACTGAGGTTTTTCAATTTTCCAGCCCAGCTCTTTCCTTGCTTTAGTGGCTTCAGCGGTCAATCTTGGCGGATCGCCGGGGCGACGGTTTACTTCGGTTACCTTAAAATCCTTTCCTGAGACCTTCTTGACCGTTTCAATCACCTCTCTGACCGAATGCCCCTTTTCATTGCCCAGGTTGCAGATCAATTCACGGCCTTGATCCAGCCAATCCAATGCCAGCAGATGCGCCCTGCACAGATCGTCGATATGGATATAATCGCGAATACATGTCCCATCGGGTGTATCGTAATCGGCTCCGTAAATTTTGATATCGTGGCGTTTTCCCATGGCGGCCTGGATGGTCAGTGGAATCAGATGGGATTCTGGTCGATGATCCTCACCTATGGTGGCATTGTTGCCGGCGCCGCATGTGTTGAAATATCTAAGCGCCGCATAAGCAAGTTTTCCCGTTTGGCTTTGGTAGTGGCACATCCTTTCGACCGCCAGTTTTGTTTGGCCGTAGGGATTTATCGGCTCAGTCGGCGAATCTTCGGTAATCGGAACGTTTTTTGGAATACCGTAGACCGCCGCCGTGCTGCTGAAGACGAACTTCTCCACGCCGGCGGTTTCCATAGCCGAGAGCAGATTCTCCGTACAGCAAAGATTGTTGCGATAGTATCTGAGCGGGTACTGAACCGATTCCCCGACTTCGATAAATGCGGCAAAGTGCATGACTGCTTCTATGCCGTATTTTTCGAGCGTTTCGACGAGCAATCGGTTGTCGGCCAAATCGCCTTCGACTAATTTAGTGTCCCCGATTGCTGATTTATGGCCTTTGCTTAGATTATCGAACACGACCGGCTCGTGTCCTTCAGTCGCCAGTTTTGCCGTCATGTTGCTGCCGATGTATCCTGCTCCGCCGCAAACCAGCACTCTCATGTTTGTTTCTCCGTCAATTGTAACTGGTGGTTCGATAGCCGTACGATTCCTGTTTCAATACGCTTGAGGATTTCCTCTTCAAGCCGTGAGTCCCTGCCAAGGTCGATCCATGCCATCTTTTTCTTCTGCTCTGGATTCAGTTTCAGTCTCTGCAATGATACGCTGCTTTGCGAGAACATCCCATAGACCCTGGTGCTGTTGCTGACCTGTCGCTCGGGCAGCGACAGCCTTTGGACCTGTACGTTGCAGCCGACGCTTAGTTCCCCATCTTGTTGGCTTATATCTAATGTCACAGTCCTGCGGATAGTGTGAAGGTTTGCCGCAAGGGCATTGTCGGTCCCTACATTATCACTCCTCCAGAATTCGAAAAATTGCGCGCCCGACAACGGTTTGGTTCGTATCAGGCCGCTTTGAACATCGGCTTTATCGATCGTAAAGTACATCCTGGCCAGCACGCTCTCGGCGATCTCCATTAAATCGGCCGTGCTGATGCCCTGGCCCCGTTCGATATAAAGATCGCTGTCCTGCACCTTCACTCTGAGCGGAGCCGAGGTCTGCTGAGTACAACCTGCCGCTATGAGCACGCACGTCATAATTGTATATTTGCACAAGCGATATGTGCTCCTGCGTTCTTGTTTTTTTTCGTTCTTCTGCATTTACAGTCCGTAAGCTTAGCCGAAAATGGTGCTGATGTCAATGAGGTACATTTGCCGGCCTTTGCCGGCGTGGGGCGAGTCGATTACAACGCTTCGGCCGTCGGGGCTGAACCGCGGGTGCGTATCGCATCGCCATTCACCTTTATACTCCGGCGGCAGATAAAAATGCCCGAGCGGCACTGTTTTGCCTGTTGCTACGTTGTAAAGATAGACGTTTTGCTTTCGCTCCTTGTCCGGATAGGCATCGTTGAGAATCCATTTATTGCCCGGCAGGTATGTGCAGTGGCCGTTTCTTGTCATTATGCCTTTGCCGACGATTTCAACCCTTTCCGTGCCGTCCTCATAGAGATAGAATGCGTCACCATGCGAGGGGTGCCATGCCCATGCTAAGATATGCCCCGGATCGCGCCAGATGAAATGCGATGTTTTACCGTGAGGATCGACAATGTGGATATCCGTTCCGTCTGATTTGGCTGTTAGCATTCTTGTGCCGAAACTGCTCAGGCCCGTTGCCCGCCAGCGATGCAGGAAGATAAATCGAGAGCCGTCCGTGTTAAACAGCAGGTGGTTGAAGTAGTGCTTGGCGTCCTTCGGATCGCCGGGGATTTGGCCGAATTTGGCTATGTCGGCGAGTGATATTATCAATTCCCGGCTGCCCGTCTCAAGATCGATTCGAAAGATGCCGGAATCCTTCGGAGCCGCGGCGTTTTTATACGGGTCTGGCAGGCCGGCGTAGCCGTACCCGGGTCGCATGTCCTGAATCCGGCGGAAATCCGGCGCCAAGGCGGTCCGTCCATCGGGGCTGATGGTGTAAATCGGGTATGGCAGAGTTCGTCTCTTGCCGCTGTAAACGTTAAGGATGTGGCATACGAACCGGCCGTCCTGCCGGTCGTTGAAGATAATCTCGTCTTTCGAGCCGGGCCGCCACTGTAGCATACAGCCCTGCTGCCAGCACCAGGCGCTGCTTTGGCCGAGTTCCGTCCACTTCTCGCCGTTGTTAAGATCAACCGTTCCGATTTTGATGACATCATCGACTTTCGGGCTGCGATGCTCGAAATCGACCTCCATCCCGAGCGCGTACCGGCCGGCCGGGTCGAACTGCAGTTTGTCGTAGTAGCTGAACCAGTGGAATTTCGGCCCCTGTGTGATGGCCCTAACCGGGGGCAGGCCTGGCAATTCCGATTTCTGATTTTCGATTTTCGATTTTGTTGCTTCTCCGAAGACTAAGCCAGCCAGGCCCGGTAACAATAGCGAGCCGATGGCCGTCTTTCGCATGAATTCTCGACGATTAAGTTCAATATTGTTCATATCGGATAATTCTATTGGTTGATACCTTGAATGCAAGCCCCAATTGTTCCCTTTTATCGGTTTAAGGGGGCAGTGGGAATTCGGGTAAGAAAGCATTCGATCTGCCGTTTCTTCAGCCTGTTTTTCATGTGGATTGCTATCTAAAGGATAGGTGGTTCTATTGCCGATGATGATATTAAGGCCGATCGTATTTAGCGAATAGGAATTTATCTTCGGTGCACTCTTTTATGGGGCCCGGGTTATGAGTAATTGAAATGCCCTCGATGCAGAGACAATCTGTTGGCGAAAAATTGCTGGCTTTACCCCTGGGGCAAAATGTCAAAAACTTCCTTAGTTATCTGACGGTCGAGGCCGGTCTGTCCGAGAATACAGTTCTGGCCTACGGCCGGGACCTTAAGAGCTTTCTGAAACACTGTAAATCCAACAATATCAAGCACCTGTTGCAAATCAAACCGACCATAATTCAGGACTATCTTCGTATCCTTACTCAGGACCAAAAGGGCGAAAGTTCTATTAAGCGGGCTCTTGTAGCTATCAGGATGTTCCTCCGATACACCAAACTTGTGGGTCTTGTCGAAGATGACTTCACGGTAATCCTCGAAAGCCCGAAAATCTGGCAGAGATTGCCCAGCATTTGCAGCAAGCTGCAGGTTATAAATCTGCTTAACGCCCCCAGTCCTGACGAACCGTTCTATCTCCGCGACAAGGCTATGCTTGAATTGCTCTATGCAACCGGGATACGTGCAAGTGAACTCGCGGGCCTCAAGATACCGGACCTAAATATTGATATCGGCTACCTGCGATGCCTCGGCAAAGGCAACAGAGAGCGTGTCGTCCCGGTCGGCAAAGTTGCCATCGAAGCAACGGTTGAGTACCTGGCGAAGCTCCGGCCGGGGTTGGCCAAACCTTTTAGTGACAATTTTCTGCTGCTTTCCCGAACAGGCCGGCGTATGAGTCGTATTGAAGTGTGGAGATTGGTAAAAAAATATGCCGTGCGGGCAGGGATGCCGAGAAATTTGACTGCGCATACGCTGAGGCATTGCTTTGCAACGCACCTTCTGACAGGAGGAGCGGATCTAAGAAGCGTCCAGGAGATGCTCGGGCATGTGGATATCGCGACGACGCAGATTTATACACATGTTGATCAGGAAAGGCTTAGAGAGATTCATAGAAAATTTCACCCAAGACCGTAGGTAAATTGTCTATTTTCTATTACTCGCAATAAAATTGGTTGACTAAAATAATTTTCAATATTATTATATAACAACGAACGGGCAGAAACATCGCAAAACAGGGACTGGCAGTTTCTTAAAGGCCATCTGAATGAGAGCAAAGCGTTTATATCTGGTTATATTGATGTTGGCGATAGGATTTCAACAGGCCAGTATCGCCCAGGAAAAGCCGCCTGTACCCGCTCAAAGCACATCTGCAAACGCAGAACTTGATCCCCAATTAAAAGTGAATAAGGATGCATTGCTCAATGGATCAGTAGACGCTGCAACTGTAATGTTATTTCATGAAGATCCCAAAGCCAGGGAGATATTGCTTGATGCCCTAAAACAGAGTGAAAACAGTCCGGCGCGTATGGCGGTCTGTAAAGCGTTGATTCAGGCAAGGACATCGAAAAAGACCGTCAAGAATGATCAGGATTTCATCGAGCCGCTACTCGGCGTCTTAGACACTGAAAATGATGCCGAAGCCCAGTTGGCCGCGGAGGCAACCCTGATTTTCGAGTACGAGAAAATCAGAGAACCACTCGAAAAGATTTTTACAGATCCAAAAAAACCAGTCAAAATAAAGATAAATGCCATACATGCCTTGAAACTCCGTCTGGATATGATGGCTACCATTAGACTGATCGAGCTGGTCGATGACCCGGAGAAACAGATATCCGATGAAGCGGAAAATGCTTTGCATTCTCTTGGGATACCAGTAGGCGAAGATCCCCAAACTCGCAAACAAAATATAGAATCGATTAAGCGGGAAGGTCAGGTTGCATTCCTGCGGACTCAGTTGATTCGCCAGGACGCTCAGATGCGCAAGGAAAGGGCCGCATTGGACTTATGGCAGAGGCGATATAAATCGGAATTGGACAAGAGGTATGAAAGTATAAGTGAAGACGCAGCCAAGGGAGAATTCTTAGCCGCGTATTTAGTCGATACGGAAACGGTTGTGAGATTGTGGGCCCTGGATAAGGCTTATAAGTGGCGGGTTGCACCGGGTTCGAAGCTGCCCGAAAAACTTGGACCCGTTTTGATCAAGCTGATTTCCGACGGCGACCGAGATGTCCGGCTGATAACCGCGGAACTGC
>CAZHBL010000251.1:0-7574 GCA_964530105.1 uncultured Pirellulales bacterium
CCGTTGCCGCCCGCTCAGGCAGTGCTACGAGCTTGATTCTGCCGTGAGAGATTGCACTGCAAACAAGCAGCAGCGCAATTACCAGTAGTTTGTTTCTTTTACCGTTCATAATTAAGTCTCCTAAATATTGTTTGACGTTTTTATTTTATTGTCTCAGAGATTCTTCTCTCGTACCGTGGTATGTTCTAATCGTATATTCAAGCATCTGCTTGCTTCGCGGCTCAAGTTCCAGCGGAAAACGAGCGTGCGTTGCATCGTGTTTTTCGTAGGTGGTCTCGGACTGCAATGTCCAGTAAGCGGTGCCGAAGCCGCGAGTGATTTCGATCTGAATCGGCAGCGTTCGCGTGTTTGTTATTTCAATTTTCCAGGTGCGAATTTCATCCCAGCCGGAAACGTTGGCCCTGTTATCGAAGATGTAGTTCTCCGTCTTGAAATCCATCAGCTTAGGTTCAATCTTAACCCACATTGCCGGCCCGAGGTTCAGCTCAACTTTTTCATCCACCGGGATGTACTTGATTTCCGTGCCGCCCACATAAGACAGATAGCTCTGTTCATCGGCATAGCTGTATATCTTTACGTCCCCGTTCGGGATCGGCGTTTGGCCCAGGTTGTGCTTGTCATCGTTTGTGAACTTGACGAATCTGATTGCCTGGTTGCCCCAGCGCTCTTCGTCGTATTTATACAAACTCTCGACGGCGATATCATCGGCCTCAAACGAAAGCAGTCTTTTGCCCCATTCGTTCGGGATTGTTTCTGTTCCATCAATCGTGTAAAGAAAATACTCGCTCAAACCTTCTTTCTTGATTTCTTTAGCTTTCAAATCCGCAAACCAATTCTGACGCTGTCCAAGCCTACCTGTTTGGTATTCTCCGTTTGTCACGCTCACACCCTTCTTGAATGCAGATTCGTCATAATCAATTATGCCCGGCCTGTCATAAGGATATTGACGCCTTGCTAATTGGGCGATTTCGTCGAGGATGTGGACCTGGCCGACTATCAGCCGGGTCTGGGCGTTGTCGTAATCTTCGCCGGAGTTATTGCCGAGACGAACGTAGCCCTGCATTTTCATCGTCTTTTCGTTCTGCGAAAGCGTGCCCATATAAAACGCCCGCCAGGACAAACCGCTCGTGAAATATGTAATCTCGAACGGGACTTGGCCGCTAATCTCTGAGCGAATGAGCCAGCGACCAAGCTCCCGCAGCCTCGCTGGAAATACTAATTGCTGTATGTCGATTTTGCCCGCCTGTTCCAGCGGCTCTAAACTCAGCGAGGTCGGGTCGATAAGCGTATTGGCCCACATGAACTGCAGCCAGTTCCAGCCTTTTTTCAGCGTCAGGTTCCGCCGCTCCCGCACCAACGTTAAATCCGCCGAGTTATAAATCGTAAGCTGCACCTTGTCTCTTCTCGGCAGTGTCACCAACTCGATCGCGCTTGCCGGCGCAAAAGGAAGCTGCTCGGATATCGATTCTGATGTGCTCTCACCGGTGAATGGCATCTGTATTTTTGATTCAGTGTCCTGCGCGATTATTTTCATTGGTGAATCCGCTTGTGATTCGCCTTTAGCTCCTGGTCCCTTGCTTGCTATTTTGTCCTCCGACTTTGGCTCTCTCTCATATTGCCGCTGTGTCGATTTGTCTATGTTCAGATTACTCATCAGCAGCACGAAGCAGGCAAACACTGCCGCAGCGACGGCTCCTATCCAGGGTGACTTGTAGAATGGAACGATTTTCCTGCGTACCGGTTGTGCGGCCTGCTCCAAAACTTCAGAGATCAGTTCCTCAGATACTTGCGCATCGGCCCGCAGCAGGTCAAGTGCGGCGAATTTTTTAATCAGCTTTTCCAAACGCTGCCGGCATTCGGCACAACCGGCCAGATGCTCGGAACATATGCTCTGCTGCTCTTGTGAACTTAATCCGAATCGGTATTCGATTAATTCATTTTCTGTAAGATGATTTTCCATATCGTTTCTACTTAAATTTCAGGCAACTTCTGCGCCAGCGTCTTAAGTGCTCTGAACATTTGTGTTTTCACAGTTCCGACCGAACAGCCCAGCACCTCCGCCACATCGGGGTAGCTGAGCTGCTGATAGTATGCCAGGACAAGCGTTGCCCGCTGTCTTTCGGGTAATAACTCTATGGCCTGCCTGACCTGTTCGGCCTGCTCGGCCTTCAACGCCTGCTCGGATGGATTACAAGAATTATCCGCCAGTGCGACCGCGCCTAATTGCTCGCTGTTCGGATTGTCACAATCAAGCTGCTGATTCAGTGATACCGCTTTGATGCGTTTGCCTCGGCGCAATCCGTCTAAAGTCACGCGTGTGGCAATCTTGAAAAGCCAGCCCTTAAATTGAGGACCGCGAAATGTATGGGCTTTTTCATGCACTCGTTTGAATGTCTCCTGAAAAAGGTCCTCAGCTTGTTCTCGGTTTCCGTTCATTCTTATCAAATATCCCAAAACGCTATCCCCGTATCGGCGTACAAGCTCACCGAATGCTGCCGAGTCGCCCTGACAATGTGCGTCGATTAAGCTTTTGTCCGTATTTTCCATCAAGCCTATTGACTCCATCTACCCTTATAGACGTCTATCTTATATCAACGGTTGACAATGGGTAAAGTAAAGTTTGTGTAAAATCTGTTAGGGCCGATAAGAACGGGCTTATCTATCGTGTTATCAGTGCTCTTAATTGTTGATAAGTTATTTTATACTCGGTACAGGTTTGTCCATCGCCCAGAATACAGCGTTAATGAGCAGTTGCCGAAATGAGGTGTTCTTAAAATCGTCCGGGTGACCCAGCGATGTGAAGAAAACACGAGATTTTCCGTAGTGGTTGGTCCAGGCGACCGGCTCTGGCTGCTGGTCGGGAATCGTGCCGATTAATAGCTGCTTTGTCGAATTGGCCAAGGGGCTAACCTTGTAGAGTGAGCCGTCGCTTGTTATCGGCAGTTTCACGCCGGCAAGGATGGGATTGCCTTGAGCACCGGCGGCTGCCGTGACGGTGCATTTCGGTCCGTTGCCGTAATGATTGTGGTAGTTGCCGCCTAAGACTTCCGGATCGAACTTGGGCCATTCGGCGTAGCCGACCGGGGCGCTGCCCTTGGTATCGAAAGCATGGCATGCCGTCCGCAGCCCTACCAGCGGCTTGCCGGCGGCTAAGTAATCACGGAAATACTGCATTTGTTCCGGCGCTAATGCCCTTCGCCGCACAAACAGAACCGCTAAATCGGCTTTTTTCAGCGCCTCTAAGCCCGCTAATTCATGCCGGTCCGGCCCGGTCATTTCCGTGCTGCCCTGTAATATCTCGCAATACAGGCCGTATTTGATTTGCAGCTCGTGTGCGAACTCCGGCAGCGTCTCGGCGGATCCGTATTCGCTCTCTGCAGAGAGGAAGACCACGCGCGGACGCTTGTCGTTCTTGAAGCAGAACTGCGGCTTGCCGGTAAAGACTGTCGAGGTAATTGTCGGGCAGACGTATTTCTCGGTGTGCTCGACGATAAGGTCCGTGCCGGTGAAATGGCTGACGAACGGGCTCATCCGCGAGTTGTACATTGTATCGGTCAGGTCCCGCATCAGCACGACGTTCTTGCCGAACTTTGCCATGTTCCGCAGCCCGAAGGGCCTGCCGAGCACGCACATATTCGCGTGCACGCCCATGAGGATGACGTTTTTGATGCCGCGCTGTTCGAGCAGATTCCAGATTTCTACGCCGGAATCGCTGATGGCGTCCTCATCGTGGATTTTAATCGTATCTATCTGGCTTTTCCACGGCCACGGCGGGCCTTGTTTGCACGGAGGCTGGTCATCGCAGCCGCCGTCGGACTGATCGATTGGATAGTCGGCCTTTTCTTTCTCATCGATCCAGTTGCACCATTTGTCGATGCCGTCCGGCAAGTTCGCCGCTTTTGGAGCAGCCTGCGCCCGCTTGCGCGCGGGATGGTCGGCATAAGCTCCGACAGTGCCGCTCGGTGCATGGATTATCAGCACGCCTTTGTCCCGTGCCAAAGAGGCCACTTCGTTTATATGAGGTGCAAGCTCCGCGACCCGCTCGGTTGCTCCCTTGCACCAGTGCTGGTTCCACATATCGCAGATGATGATTGCTGTTTGTTTGGGCTCCCACTCGACTTTGTTCTGCACGACCCTGAACTGGCTCGAATTATCAGCTAACGGCACACGGCTTCGTGTGACGAGAACCAGTGGTTTATCGCTTGATGCACCATATACTATGGATGATAAGAGTGACAATCCTATGCAGACAACAATTAAGGTTCTGAATTGACGGCTGTTCATAATTATGGGCTCCTGGAAAATCAATTGCAATACATCCCGGCTGACAACATCACAAGGTTATCAGTGTTTTTTACAACCGGCAGGATAACACAGAAACAACCATAAGACAAGAACTTTGCTCTACTTGATAGTTTTTGAATTGTCATGCTGAACAAAGTGAAGCATCTGGGATTAGAACGGGATTTACGACAGGTGACCGTTGGAGATTCTTCGCTGCGCTCAGAATGACAAGCTTCGTTTGTTCTTCTTAGGAGCACGCTTACTACAAAGCCAATCAAGTTGTAAGGATTACTAATACACCAGTCTATTTCCATCGAAGCTGACGGAGTTCTTCCGTAGTGCGAATGAATTTGACGGTGCCGTCGTTGAGCAAAACGCACCCACCTTTTGGATCGTGGTTGTCGAAAGTGAACAACTCAGGTCCGCCGTGCTGGTTCCAGCCGTCTTTGGTTTCGAACAAAAGTACAGTGTTATGTGGGGAATCGTATTTGCAGTTGGGATTAATGGCATAAGTAGATTGTCCCTCGCCTACTCCGGGACAAACATGCGCCTTCATTTGTGAGAAGTACGATTCACTCGTGGGCCATCCATAGTTCAATTCCAGAGCACCACACCAAGTTCGTGGTGCCGGGTAAACAAAATCAATTTTGGTATACTCATGCTCAAAAACGATGTTCGTCTGGGCTTCACCAAAGACCGTGTCCATATCGATGGACTTCATCCGACTCTTTTCCGTTTGGTCGTAAAACCGCAGCCGGTACCAGAGTATTTTCAGGTCAGCCGCACATCGCCTTCTCAATTCGAATGGTTGTACCGACTGCGTTAATGTTCTGAAGCTTTGCAATTCACTAAAGTAATTGATCCTCTGCTCTTTTTCAGTTTCGATGGTAATATCATCATATATGATAAATGATGTTACTTGCCTATTATTGTGATAACCGACCACATTAGCTTTATTTTTCTCTGAGACAATTCCACCAACATTAGTTTTTATTTCTTCCAGCTCTTTTGCAAAATCTGAAAAGCTTTTAGTGTTTTCTATGACGATTTTCTTTCGAGACTGTAGAAAGTCTACTTCTTCTTTGCTAAGCAAATGCTGCTCGCTTTCATACGGGTAATAATATTCGAGAATTGAAGGTTCATATTGAATTTCAAGCCGGTTGCAATTTGTAAGGTCTGGTAGAGTGTATTTTGGCTTAATACTTGTCTCTACGTAGGGCATGCTAAGATTGCCAATGGTTGTTCCTAAAACCTTTTCGCCTTTAAATTCCTGATACGTATATGGGATCCTAACCTCATCATCTCTTTGCCTTAAAGATTCATTCATCCTGTTGAAACCAGCCGCTACTCCAAGACGTACATTTTCTATTTTTGATCTGTCATCAGTAGGATTTTCATGTCCCTGAAGCATATCCAGGTACATTTGAGGAAGGTTTCCAATATAGTAACCTATCTCAATAGACAGTTGTGTTGCTTTAGTAAAACTTTGTGAATATTTTCTGGATGTATATACATTAATAGGATTGACGGGTACATTAAGCAGTAACGATTCGGTTAGTTCCTTTCCTGGCCCAAGAAGCACATATTTTCCAGTGGGTCTCCTAAGCCATCTGATCGACGTAGGAACGTCCAGTCTTTTTCTTATCACGAGGGTCTGGCCGTCTTCATCCAAGAACATTTCGAAATTGCGTGTCTGGGAGATATTCTCACATATCCATACGTCTTGATCGGAATTGTTTCTAATCTCGTAATTCAATCTGAGAATCTCATCGTTTATATCCAGTTTGGTTACAGAGATTGTTGGCGTGTTGCTGTTATCTTTGGGCTTTGCCTGTGTGCCGTTTGATAGCAGAACGCAGATTGACAACACCACGGTTATGATTACATGCTTGTTCATTTTTTTGTTCCTCTCCATTTTCGCAAGGCTTGATGGGCCTATTTGGCGCTGCTTGTTGGGGAAATGCGGACGAGCATCACGCCGTGTCTTGGGACTTTCGTCTCGAAACGGGTTTTGTACGTGCCCAGATTTTTTTGCCGCCAGAGGTCGCGTAGCCGGCGGGGGCCTTCTATGCCGAGGTCCTTCCACGAGACGGCGATATTTGTGGCGATCTCGGTGGTGTTGAACAGGCCGACGGCCTTCGAGCCATCCTCCATGTCCTTGGCCATGATGAAATATTCGTCCGTCCGGGCGATAATCGGGGCCTGCTTGCCGAGCGGGTCCTGATCGACCTCGATGACCTCGGCGTTGCACAGGACGTTGAGCGTGAAGTCGTCGAGCTTGTCCATATCGCCGGAGAAAATCAGCGGAGCCGCCATCAAACACCACATCGACATATACGAATACTGCTCGTTGGGCGTCAGGGATGTGGGTTTGCCCTCAGCTTGTTTATGCGCATCGCCGACCCAGCCGATAAGTATGTAGTCGGGGTCGTTCCACTGGCCCGGTTTTGCATACTGCCAGTGCTGGGCGTTGCTAAAGCCGATATGATAGAATCCCGGCAAATCGGCCCCGCCGGCCAGACCCAAATCGCCGGTCGTTCGCCAGCAGTGCCCGCCTACTTCGCCACCCCATTGCCAGACGTCGCTCATACCGTACTGGCACAGGTTCAGCAAAATGTCCCGGTCGAGCTGCTTTAAGATATCGCCCATCAGTTGGTAAGGCCGCTTCTTTTCCAAAAGGTCATCGTTGGTCTGCTTCATTCGTTCCTCGTAAACCTGGCCGTAGCTGCACCAGTCGTACTTGAGAAAATCGAATCCCCACTCGGCGAATCTCTCGGCGTCGTTTTGCTCGTGCTGATAGCTGCCCACGTAGCCCGCACACGTCCACGGTCCGGGCCCTATATAGGTACCCGCACGCAGCCCCTTACCGTGAATGTAATCTACCATTCCCTTAATGTCCGGAAACTTGTCATTGGGCAGCACTGCATTGCTGGCGTCACGATAGGGTTCATCGCCTTGCTGCTTCATCCAGCAGTCATCAATATTCACGTACATATATCCGGCGTCCGCCATGCCGGATTCGATCATAGAGTCCGCCGCGTTGCGCATGTGCTGCTCGGTGACGCGGTTATAATGGATGTACCAGCTATTCCAGCCCATTGGCGGGGTCAGCGCCAGCGTTTCTCCCACAACGATTTTGAAAGTCCGCTGCGACGAACCGTGCCGGCTGACTGCTTTGATGGCCACGGGATATTCGCCGAGCCTGGCCGGGGCAGTGCCTGTGATGATACCGGTTGCCGTGTCCAGCTTGAGCGTAGGCGGCAAATTCTCCGCACTGAAACGGATGGGCC
>CAZHBL010000252.1:0-7569 GCA_964530105.1 uncultured Pirellulales bacterium
ACCAGAGCCTGGGCGTGCCGAAGAAGAATATCATCTGGCTCGGCTTCCCGGACTGTCAGCTCAGCAATCACCGCGGCCGGCGCCCGGCCAATCCTGATGATCCCGTGGCCATCAGCGGTTTTACCGGCCTGCAGAATGCCTTCACGCATCATCTGCGAATGATAAAGCCGACGCAGTGTTTCCTGCCGACCTGGAATGATTTGCATCCCGACCATCGTATCATATACGATGAGTTTCTAATCAGCTTGTTCCACTCCGCGGGCAATATCTGGCCGGAACTGGGAGAGCCCCTGGAAAAAGTGCCCTATGTCAACACCTATGCTGTCTATTGCGACTTCGCCGAACCACCGACACTACGCATGCGAACGCCGATTTCATATCTTGAGAACAAGCTAAAAGCGATTGGTGCCTTTCGCTCGCAGAAGCAGATTTCCGCGCTGATTGAAAACGTTCGTCACTGCGGACCCGAAGAATATATCCGCGCTATCGATTTCAAACTATATCATCCGTCGAGTTATCGCAACCTGTTTGAAGAGAAAGCAGCGATCAGGATGGTACGTTAAGCATGAAAGACGCAATCACCGGGTAGTGGTCTGAAGGATACCGCCCGTCAACATTGTCATACAGAATCTGCGCTTCGAGAACTTTTGTTCCTGGCGGCACAAAGATGTAGTCGATTTTATTGCCCTGCCGGGTCCCCTTGAATTCGTGTGCGGTTCTGACGTCCTTTACGTCCGGATGCAGGACGCGGAACGTATCTACCATCGGAACGGGCGTTTTCGCTTTAATTCCATCGGGGCCCTCGACAGCGATATCGCCCTTGAGATACTTTATCACAGGATTGTCCTCGCCGGCGTTAAAATCGCCCGTCACCACAAACGGCTCTTTATATCTTCGGTTCTTAATGCGTTCGGCCAGCAGGGCGGCACTTTTCTCCCTGGACGGCTGCGAGACGTGGTCCAGGTGGAGGTTGAAGATATAGAACGCCTTGCCAGTTTTGGTCTCGATGAGCCTGGCCCAGGAGCAGATTCGGACACAGGCGTTGCCCCAGGTGTTCGAGCCGGCAATCTCAGGCGTATCGGAGAACCAGAATGTCCCCGACTCGCCGACGCCGAATCGGTCCGTGCGATATAGGACTGAGGAGTATTCGCCTTCATTATTGCCGTCCTCGCGAGCGACGCCGATCTCGCCGTACATGGGGTGCGCCTCGCGAATAGCGTCTATCTGAAAACGCAGCGCCTCCTGCAAACCCACCACATCGCTCGGGTGGTTGCGGATAACGTCGGAGACCATTTCTTTCCGCTTATCCCAATGGTTCTCGCCGTCATTTGCCGAGCCGTAGCGAATGTTGAACGTCATAATACGCAATTCAAGTTCGCCCGCTCCAGCGCCGACTGCATCGGCGCAGCACAAACCAAAGAATGCCCACAAACCTAGAAGAATTGCCGATAAAGATAATGCTTTAATAAAGACGGAAGTTTTTCTTTGGTACATAGCCGACTCCTTGTGGTTTTGTAACATTCATTATAGATTTTTTTGCTTTTGCTGCTCCGAGAGTGCCTCATTCAGCGCACCGGAGCGGAAACCCTGCAAATCAACGGTTACGAACTTAAAGCCGAGCGACTTTAACTTCTCTACGATCTGCGAGCGGGCCGGCTCGGCCGTGACCTTCTCGATATCCTTCGGATTGACTTCGATCCGGGCTACCGTATCGTGATGGCGAACGCGAAATTCGACGAGCCCCAGCCCTCTCAGGAAATTCTCCGCCTGATCAATCTGACCCAGCCGCTGCTCGGTAACCTCAAGCCCGTAAACAATTCTCGAAGCCAGACACGGCGAAGCAGGCTGCTCCGAGGTCGGTAGATTCATTTCCCGGCTCAAAGTTCGGATGTCGTCCTTGGTAAGCTTCGCCTCGGCAAGCGGCGAGCGGATGCCGAAGGCCTTCAGGGCACGGTTGCCCGGCCGAAAATCGTCCAAATCGTCGAAATTCGTGCCGAATATCACATTATCGAAACCGCGCTGCTTCGCGACATCCAGCAGAGTTTTGCACAGATGCGACTTGCAATGGAAGCAGCGGTCGGCCTTGTTGGCGGTGAAATTCGGGTTGGTCAGCTCATCTGCATCGATCTTCTGAAATTCGGCGCCGATGCTCCCGGCGAATTCGACTGCCTTTTCATACATATTGCCGGGTTCGGACGGCCCCACACTCATGCAAGCCAGGACACTATCCACCCCAAGCGTATCGACCGCCGAGCTGAGCAAAAACGTACTATCCACCCCACCCGAATAGGCAACAACAACTTTGCCCAGCTCTTCCAGGATCTGTTTTAGTTTTACGGATTTATTGCTGAGCGTCTCAGACATCAAAGCATCTCGTCTAAAATCTCTGCTGCCGATATCACGAATTTTGGGCAGACCTGTTTAAATAAATCTTTCTTTTTCGCCTCTTGGTAACCTTCCAGAGTGCTGATATTGCAGCCAATAAGCTCCGTGCAGCCGACAGAACTGTGGCGAGCCTTAAACTTTTTAGTAAATTCTATCACCATCTTTGCTGTTTTCATCTTGGCTTCAATATCATCCGCTCTGGTCCTTCCGTATTTTAACCCGATGACCATAAACGCACCCGTCACCGCCCCGCAGGTCTCGTCTATGTGCATCCCGCCGCCGAAACCGCTGCCGATCTTGTAGGCCTGATTCTTATCCATGCCGAACTGCTTGCAATACGTTCCGAGCACCGCCTGCGAACACGAAAAACCTTCCTTAAAGATCGCTGCTGCCTTATCAGCATTGCCCATATTCAACCTCTGACTATTATCTATCATTTCTATTTCTCCCCCGATATACCTTTTCTTAAAGCTTATCGCCAAGGTGGCGCCTGGCCCAAAGATGCCAAGCTTGCTCCTCGGCGACATTTGGAAGATTCATACGAATACCGGCCATACTCAGCATTTTTCCAATACGATAGGCACTGAATAAACGCTGTGCTTTTTGTGCTATCGTCATATTCTGATACAACCGGCACAACATTGCTTCAGCTTCTGCAGATGTGTCGCCTAAAGACATATGAAAACTGAGAATAAATATCAATACCACTTCAATACAGCCGATGGTGGGAGTCGAACCCACAACCTCAGCTTTACGAAAGCTGTGCTCTGCCATTGAGCTACATCGGCATATATACCGATTATAATACCGATCGTTGACTGGTTTGTAAATAGCTTTAATCCGGTTAATTAACAATTGCCGCCAACAATTTTTCACTTCCAATCGGGATAATCGAGGGCAAAAGGCAGAAAGGACGAGCGATGATAAGTGAGTTGTTTATAACGCGTCCTCTCAGTCATGAAGCGTCGTCCAGCTCCCATTCAAACTCGTTTCGGGCTTCCGGAAGAACATTGTGCAACAGCCATCTGGAAAAGACGCCGGAATTGTATAGCCTCAGATTACCGGCCAATGCATGGAAGATAAATTATAGCTAAATATCAATAAGGGGTTGGCAGCCAAACGCTCTGCCATTGGTCTGGATTTCCATAAGAGCTTTCGTAAGGGCTCCCATGTATTCTTTGATTGTCATCCATCTGCCGATCTTCCCACAAGGACAACGATGGGCTATCTGAATTCGAACATCCTATCATCAGCACTATGAGGCAAAGCAGTACAACAATCAAAATCTTCATCACATCTCCAACCCGTGATTTCTCATTATTCTAAGAGGCAACGATACACTAACAATGAGGATTTGTCAATACAATCTCACCATAGAGCGATATTTCTCAGTATTTGTATATTCCCACATGATTAGTGTAATTTCATCGCTCCCTACCATCGCGTCATTTTTTAGTCGAAACACTCGTCTTTGGGATCAAACGGGGGAATACAGACGTTTATGATTCTCATTTTCCCTACGGCTCTATGGCGGCAGCCGGGCTTGATGAAGATAGACGTAAAGGGCGTGACCGGCACTTTTTCGCCGTCGAGTTCCATTTGGCCGGAACCTTCGAGAACGAGGTAGATTTCGGTAAGCTTTTTATGGTAATGCACCCGCGAGTCCTCCTTGATATCGACGATGTGCATGGTGGCGGTGGAATTGTCCGTGCCGGCAAAAGCCCTTTTTGCAAAGCCGCAGGGACACTTAACCGCGTCAATCTCGTCAAAATGTGCTATCATATAGTTTGCCATACGTTATCCTTCCAGAGTTCCGCCCCGGCCGTTTGCGAACTTAAAACTGTTGAATTACCAATAGAATCGTTGTATATTCTGCCGGATGTGTTTGATTTTATCAAGATTTGAGTGAATTTGTTTTACGCATGCATCTTTAAGCAAGAAGGAAGGTATAATGAGTAATTTATTCGACTTAAAAGACAAGACAATCGCAATTACCGGGGGCGGCGGCGTGCTCTGCGGAACGATGGCTACAGAGCTGGCCAAGGCTGGGGCAAAAGTTGCCGTGCTGGATTTACTCGAAGCTGCGGCGGCAAAAGTTGCCGAGAAGATTAATTCCGACGGCGGCCAGGCCATCGCTGTAAAGTGCAACGTGCTGGATAAAGCGAGCCTTCAAACCGCCCACAAGAAGATCAGCGCTGAGTTCGGCAAAATCGACATTCTTATTAACGGAGCCGGCGGAAATAAAAAAGAAGCTACCACGTCGCCGGACCTGTCATTTTTCGACCTGCCGAGCGAAGCTTTGCAGTTTGTTTTCAACCTGAATTTCATCGGGACTTTGCTGCCGTGCCAGGTCTTCGGCAAGGAAATGGCCGAGAGCGGCGGCGGGATAATACTGAATATTTCCAGTATGTGCGCATTCAGCCCCCTGACCAAGATTCCCGGCTATTCGGCGGCCAAGGCGGCGGTAAGCAACTTCACGCAGTGGCTGGCTGTGCATGTTTGCCAGAACTATTCCAAAGACGTCCGTGTCAACGCTATAGCACCGGGATTCTTCCTGACCGAACAGAACCGGTTCCTGCTGACCGACGAGAAAACCGGCGATTTAACCGCTCGCGGCAAGACGATTATCGATCATACGCCAATGGGAAGATTCGGCCAGCCGGAAGAACTGGTCGGAACCGTGATGTGGCTGCTGAGTGATGCAGCGAAATTCGTCACCGGCATAGTCGTCCCCGTGGACGGCGGTTTCTCGGCTTTCAGCGGTGTCTGAATAATTGATTAATGATGATTGATGAATGATTATTTCAAAAGAGAAAATGATGGTCGATATTGACCCGGCAAGACCATTGAAGGAATTCAGGCCCAAACATAAATTCTTCGTCGGTATAGATTCCGACGGCTGTGCTTTCGATACGATGGGAATAAAGCATCGCGAATGTTTTTGTCCGTGGCTGATTGCTTACTTCGGCTTGCAGACGGTCGCCCAGGCTGCCCGTGAATGCAAGGACTTCGCGGATCTGTTTTCCAGGACGCGCGGCGCCAATCGGCACAAAACCACCAAACGAATCATTGCCGAGCTGCTGCCGGAGCATCCAATGACCAAGGCCAGAGGATTCGAAGTTCCTCAATACCCGCATTATTTCGCATGGATCGATGACCCGAAAAGCCTGCTTAGTAATGACGGCCTCAGGCAGGCCATCGAACAGGCCGCCGAACCGGAGGCAAAAAAAGAGCTTCAGCTCGCGCTTGCCTGGAGCGAGCGCGTCAACTGGGCCATTGAAGAAATCGTCAAAGGCATGCCGCCTTTTCCGCACGTGCGCCATTCGCTGGAAAAAATCGAGCCCTTAGCGGATGTAATTGTCGTTTCAGCCACGCCCGATGAAGCGCTCAAACGCGAGTGGCAAGAGCACGACATCGCCAAATACGTCGAAGTCATTGCCGGCCAGGAAATGGGGACAAAAGCTCAGCATCTCGGCTATGCAACGAAGGGCAGGTACGAGAAGAACCACATCCTGATGATCGGTGATGCGCCGGGTGATATGAAGGCCGCCAGGGCCAACGATGCATTGTTTTATCCAATCAATCCCGGCGACGAAATCGAATCGTGGAAACGATTCGGCGATGAAGCGTTCGATAAATTTATCAACGGCGAATATGCCGGCCAGTACGAAGAAAAACTCATCGCCCAGTTCGATTCATACCTGCCGGAGCTGCCGCCCTGGCAAAAGCGTTAAGAGTAAATAGTAAAGCTTAAAGAGAAATACGAACAATGGTAATTGAGCGACAAAATAAAGATTCCTGTGTCGAACCTGGACAGGCACGCCAAGCGGTTGGCGAGTTCTTCGACCGGAACAACTACGCCGGCAAACGCATCCTGATGATAATTCCCGATAATACGCGTTCGGGCCCTATCGGCGAGATATTCAAAATCATCTACGAGTTCCTGGGACCGAAGGCAAAGGCGGTCGATTGCCTGGTAGCGCTGGGGACCCATCAGCCGATGAGCGAAGAGCAGATTTGTGCCAGGCTCAGCATGACGCCGGACGAGCGTAAGGGCAAATACGCAGCGGTAAAATTCTTCAACCACGAATGGGACAATCCGCGGATGTTCACTTCCATCGGCAAAATATCCGCCGACGAAATCGCGCAGATCAGCGACGGTTTGTTTGCCGAAGAAGTTGACGTGGCAATCAACAAGCGGCTCTTCGAGTACAATGAATTTTTCATCTTAGGCCCCGTGTTTCCACACGAAGTCGTGGGCTTTTCCGGCGGGCACAAGTACATTTTCCCCGGTATCGCCGGCGACGATATCATCCACTTCTTCCACTGGCTTGGCGGCGTGATAACAAATCCGGTAATTAACGGTAATAAATGGACGCCGACGCGAAAAGTCGTGGAAAAAGCGGCGTCTTTTATTACGATGCCGCACAAGCTGTTCGCCGTCGTCGCGATGGAAGATTCGCTCAAGGGAATTTTCATCGGGGACACACTTGAAACATGGGAAAAAGCAGCGGATTTGTCAGAACAGGTCCATATCACGTACAAAGACAAGCCGTATAACACGATTCTCGGAATCGCCCCGGAAATGTACGACGATATCTGGGTAGCGGGCAAGGTCATGTACAAACTCGAACCGATACTCGCAGACGGTGGAACATTGATTATCTATGCCCCGCACATCACCGAAATTTCCTACACGCACGGCAAATGGCTCAACAAAATCGGTTATCATACCCGCGACTATTTCCTCAAACGGATGGAACAGTTCGCCGGCGTTCCCAGGGGAATCATGGCCCACTCAACCCACGTCAAGGGCATCGGCACTTTCATCGACGGCGTGGAGAAGCCGCGAGCCAACGTAGTGCTCGCCACGAGCATAAGTAAACAGCGCTGCGAAAAAGTAAACCTTGACTATCTGAACCCGAACGATATAAATATAGCCGATTACGAGAATAGAGAAGACGAAGGAATCCTTGTCGTCCGACATGCAGGTGAAGTCCTGCACAGACTATCAAGCGGATATATTCCGACGATTCCGAACCAGTAATTGGTAAGACTACAATGAGGTACCACGAAATAGACATATCGGAAAGCCAACTTGCTGAGCTTTGCCGAAAATGGAAAGTCACAGAGCTGTCGCTGTTCGGCTCGATTTTACGGGATGATTTCGGCCCGGATAGTGAT
>CAZHBL010000253.1:0-7535 GCA_964530105.1 uncultured Pirellulales bacterium
GTTCTTTTGCCGTATCCGTTTTCACATACCGTGAACAGAGCGGCTTTTTCCTCGACAATCACCATGCCGACGACAGCATCACCGGTGCGCAGGTTAATGCCTTTGACGCCTCGCGAGGCACGGCCCATCGAACGAACCTGGCTTTCGTCAAAGCGTATCGTCATACCGTCTCGCGTGCCGAGGATGATATGATTGGAACCCGTGGTCAATGCAACATCAATCAAATCATCGTTCGGATCCAGGTTAATGGCGATAACCCCGCTGGTTCTCGGGTTGCCGTAGGCCGACAATTTCGTTTTTTTGATAATGCCGTTTCTTGTGGCCATCACCAGTTGTCGCTGTTGTGCTTCTTCACCTTCTTCAGCGCCTTCGTCGTCGAAACTGCTGACGTTGATGATCGATGCGACTTGTTGATTTCCCAGATTAAGCAGATTAACGATATTTCTGCCCTTGCTCTGTCTGGTCATGCTCGGTATGTCATATACTTTCAGCCAGTAGCACTTGCCCCGATTGGTAAAGATCAGCAGGTAATCGTGCGTTGAGGCGATGAACAGATGCTTGATGAAATCGCCTTCTTTTGTATCCGAGCCGATAATTCCTCTGCCGCCTCTGGCCTGCTTGCGGTAGGTATCGATGGGAAGCCGCTTGACGTATCCGCTGTGACTTACCGTGACGATGACTTCCTCCTCGGCGATCAGGTCTTCATCGGCAACCTGTTCGGCGGCAGCGGTGATTTTTGTTCGCCTGGCGTCACCGTACTTCTCCTTTATTTCATGGATGTCTTCCCTGATGATATCCAGCAGGATTTGATCGCTGGCCAATATCGCCTCATAGCCTTCTATCTGCTCGGTCAGGTCGGCGTACTCTTTAGCGAGCTTTTCCATCTCCAGGCCGGTAAGCCTCTGCAACTGCATTGTCAAAATCGCGTCAGCCTGCGGGCCGGTAAGGAAATGGTTGCCCTTGCTTTTTTCCTTAATAAAAGCCTCGGGCAGGATTTTCTTCAGCGTGGCCACTTCGGCTAATCGCAAAGGCTTATTCATCAGGTTCAGCTTCGCAGTGGGGGTGTCCGGCGAGTTCTTTATTAAATCGATAATCTCGTCGATGTCACTAACAGCCAGAAGAAGGCCTTCGAGGATGTGGGCCCTGTTTCTGCATCTTTTCAGCAGGAAGCTGCTTCGTCTCCGGATGACCGTTTTGCGATGCTCAATGAAGCAATCGAGCATCTCCCTGATATTGAGTGTTTCAGGCCTGCTATTGACCAGCGCAATATTGGCGATGGCAAAAGTGGTTTGCAGAAGGGTGTAGCGATACAGCTTATTCAGCACTACTTCGGCTTCGGCGTCTTTTTTCAGGTCCACGACAATCCGCAGCCCGTGGCGATCCGATTCATCCCTGACGTCGGCCACTTCCGGGAGCGTATTGTTGTGAACGCAATCCGCGATTTTCGAGACTATCGTGGTTTTGACGACCATATACGGTATCTCGGTGACGACAATCCTCTCCCGGCCCTTTTTGTTCGTCTCGACACCAACTTTTCCTCGAACGGTCAAGTGACCCCGACCGGTCGTATAAGCGTCCATTATCCCTTTTCTGCCGCAGATAATTCCGCCTGTTGGGAAGTCCGGGCCGGGTAGAAGCTTGATAATATCCTTAAATCCACAGTTAGGCTCATTAATAACCAACAGCAGGGCGTCACACACCTCGGCAACATTGTGCGGCGGGATATTAGTGGCCATTCCGACCGCGATTCCGGTAGAGCCGTTGACAAGCAGGTTCGGGAACTTCGACGGCAATACCGTCGGCTCCATTCGGGTTTCATCGTAGTTCGGTATGAAATCAACGGTGTCGTGCTTGATATCTTCGAGCATATCCGTTGCCGGCGCAGCCATTCTTGCCTCGGTATATCTCATCGCTGCCGGCGGATCGGAATCGATACTCCCGAAGTTGCCCTGCGGGTCCACCAGCGGATAACGCATATTCCATTCCTGGCCCAGCCTGACAAGTGTTCCATAGGTTGCCTGGTCGCCGTGAGGGTGGTAGTTGCCGCCGGTATCACCGACGATCTTAGCGCACTTTCGGTGCTTGCTTCGGGGCCCGAGGTTCAAGTCGTTCATTGCAACCAGGATGCGTCTTTGCGAAGGTTTCAAGCCGTCGCGAACGTCCGGCAGTGCACGTGAAACGATCACGCTCATCGCGTAGTTAAGATACGAATTCTTCAACTCATCGAGGATACGCATATCCTCGAATTGTTCCTGTGGTTTCTCGATTTCCTTCATATATTCTCTATTATCCTTAAATGCTGAATCTTAAGCGAATAGAATACCTGTAACGGCTCATAAAGTCAAGAAATACCAGCAATTTTCGACAGATATGTACTTTAATTTTATCATAGAGAAGATATAATCCTGCTGAAGTTAGTAGCATTATGACTATTTTCTATAGTGTCCCTATTCAAAGATTGTATTTTCTTTTAGAGCATAAAGAAACGGGGGCCGGTAAAATCTCAAAAAAGGCATGAACAAAGATTTTAAAGCAGGGATATAGTATTATGGAAGTAAGTTATGCAGGTTGGCTTTTTTTTGATATTTATATAAGACTAAATAAATCATATATAAATATAATGTTATAAAAGCTGGAGTCAATAAATAAGAACAAATACGGAATACTTCAACCGATTGGCAATAGAGACCAGATATCGAGTGAAAAAACGCCAATTTTTGATGGAGTTGCATTTTGCCGTGAGTCTGTTACGGACGACTAAAAGGAAAGGAGATAAAAATGAACGCTTACAAAAACATTATGGAAGGTTTGGCCGTGTTTTTCATTTGCTTTTTGCTGTTTGCAAATGTACGAGCCGAAGAACCTGCAATGGAAGAATGGGTCGATGTCAATGTTCTTGTGAATCTTGCTGATTCTAACGACGCCAAAGATTTGGAGGGCATTATTAGAGAAGCAAATGCAACTCTTGAAAAGGCCAGAATCCGTTTGATTTTAAAAAAAGTCAACAAGAATTACAAAACAGGTGACGGCGACGCTAATCTAACCAACAGTGAAGGTACCAATGCCTCAAGTGATGGACAAAAAGAGCTGGAAAAAGCTTTTGGCGCCGGCAAAGGAATCAAGATAACCGTTGCCGATGATGTCTTGGTAGAAGAACCAAACACAGTCGGATGGAACATTCACCGAAATCCGGTCGTGTTTATTGAGAAAGGTGATTCTCTACTTCAAACAGGTCAGGTGTTAGCTCATGAGATCGGCCATTTTTTAACTTTAGAGCACGTAGATGATTCTAACAATCTTATGTTTCCTTCATGGCCGAACGGGCAGGATTTGAATACCAGCCAGGTCGATGAGATTTTCAAGGAAATCAAGAAAAGAGGGAAAACGTATTTACGCAAACCACAGCCACTGCCGAGTGAGTTTGAATTAGGCCCAAGTGGTTTAGAGTATGGGATCGAAGGTTTTGGGGCAACTCTTGATATTCCTGGAGATGTTCTTGTCACAAATTTGTCAACCGGTACGACAACTGAAAGTGACGATCCGAAATACAAATATGCTGATTTGGAGGAGATATTGGTTTATATGGAGAATGCTTTTGATCCTTCTGGAATCCTGAATATCCAGTTACTCCTCGGCGGTCTTTTGCCTCCACCTGATCAGACGGATTTTTTCACTGATATAGAGATTTTCATTGATGAAAACGGAGCAGCACCTGAATTTCCTGCTGATGCAACAGTCTCAATTCATAGATCTCCTGATGGATTGTGGGATGCTGTGTTGTTAGATTCGGATTCTGTAGAATTACCACTGGATCTGCCGTGGGTATCTCAAAACGAAAGGTTCGATACAGGTCCCAAAGAGGATTTATTCAATCTGACTGTGGAACTTGATGTTCCGGTTGAACTTATCAATGAAGCCATGGATGGAAGGTTCGATCCCAGTAGCTCTCATCGAATATTGTTAATAGGCAACTCATGGGGCGCTGATTACAGAGACGATCCTTTTTTAGCAACAATTTTACAGGATACAACCGATCCTTTCTTCTTAAACGTGATCGGACATCCTGCCGGACCGGAACTCTCCTTTATTCACAACGGCGTAGCAGGCAGTGGATTTTCACCCAATACTGAAGTAGGTATATGGTTTGACAGCAGTATGATTGACAGCACTCAGACAATCGATGACGGTACATTTTTCTACACACTCTTCGCTGATCTTATTGAAAGTGAACCTTTCTCACGCACCGGTATACATTCTGTCATCGCCAAAGAGCTTGATGATAGCGGCCCGAATGGAGCGGATCACGCGATTGGATTCTTCGAAGTGCCTAATCCATTGTTCCTTGACCTCGACACCTTTCTCGATCCAATTGGACCTGTGGATGAATTCACAACGAATACAGGAGTGTTGGGCGGTGAACGCGATTTCAGCTCGCAGGCGATTGGAGCAGGTGCCACGGGAGATTTCCAGTTTACCGGAGTCTCCTTTAAAGGGGACTTCGACTTTCCAGAATCTGGTTTTGGAGGGCTCGACTTTATTTATGACGGCACGGATGGAAATCATGGCCTTGATTTTAGGGGATTGGGTGGTGTCGACGTCACGAACGGGGGCGTGAACGATGAGTTTTTCTTGACTCTATATAATGTTGAGGGTTCCTGGACTGCTCAGTTTTTTATACATACCGATGAGGCCAATTTCTTTGGAACCTTTATATCTCCTCTGCCCACAGGAGGTCCATTTCCACGGGAGATCGTGATTCCGTTGAGCAACTTTAAGGCTACCGGAAATCCGAGCTTTGAGGACATTGGTCTGATCGGCGTCTTCTACGGGAACTCGCCCGCGCCCGGCGAACAGTCAACCAGCATCGAATTGGGTACAGGCGGCTTTCGTTCAAGTGAATCCAATGCTGTCAAGCCTGTTAAGCCCTTTGGTGCCATTGATATACCCGCCCATGGCGGTGAGGCATCAGGCAGCGCTTATCGTTGTCAGGGATGGGTGCTGACACCTCTGCCGAATAAAATCCCTGAAGACGGTTCTACTATCAATGTTTACATAGACGGTATCAATGTAGGGAATGCCACCTATAACTTCTACCGAGAGGATATCGCCACCATTTTCCCGGGATTTACCAACAGCAATGGTGCGGGTGCATATTTTGATTTTGACACGACATCGTACGAAAACGGTATCCATTCTATAAACTGGTCGGTCACAGATGACGCCGGCAATACCGATGGCATCGGAAGTCGGTACTTTGTGATTCAGAATTCCACCCAGTGACACCAGCATCGATACGGAAAGTGATGCTCAAGGAGTGAATACGCTCATCTTTACAGATGGCTTCGAGTCCGGCGGCAAGTCCGCATGGAACAAAAATCCCATGTTTACTGTTGCTACCAGTGGTACTATGGTGATTAAGGAGACCGAGGTGATACTGGCCTGTTAGGTTGATAACAGTGCTGCTGTGCTTGGAATCGATGCTTTTCGATACTCCAGCATAGCTTATCGTTTTTTATATAGACGGATAAGCGAGAAAGCCCTTCTAATTCAATGGCTCGATATATATGTTTCGGAACTCTATTGGTCCGCCTTCGCTTTGGAGACAAATCCAGCCGGTCCTTATAGTTGCAGCATTTCCTTCGTTCTGGAGCACGTCATTGACATAACAACGAATTATGTCCTTATCGCAGTTGATTTCATACGTATTCCACTGGCCGGCAGGTTTTTCGCTGCTTTGCTTTTTCTTGGGCGATACAACGAATTGCTTCTCGGCGTTTTGTAAGTCTTTGCCGTCAACACTTATTCCAGCACCATTCATCAATACGAAATCTCCGGCACTGCCTGATTTTAACTGGCATTCGATGCATTTGGGCCATACCTGGTCCTCTCCGGAGGCATGAAGCAGCACCCCGCTGTTGGTAGGCTCCTCAGGCCAGCGCCATTCGACGTGGAGTCGGTAATTCGCATACTTGCTCTTGGTTCGCATATATCCCTTGGGTTTTCCCTTGCAGTATACTACGCCGTTTCGTACCGACCAGATATCATTGACGTTGACATCTTCGTCAGGGATAAACAATTTCCAGCCGGAAAAGTCTTGTCCGTTCCATAACATAATCTTTTGCTGTGATTCTGATGCGCCTTGCTGACAGCCTGACAGCGTTGACAAAAGTATTATTAAGATGCCCAGCGTGAGGAACATTCTTGCAGTTTGTCTCATTATCTTACCTCCATTATAATTGTTACTTATCTGGGCCTTTATTTTGCAAAAAAATATCATATCTATGTGATAAACGCAACAGGAATAAAGCATATCGCTGAAAATTAAGATCTAATCAGAACATTGTAGCATTTACTTCGTATTGCTTGTATCGTATTAACTAATGTTGATTCAGTGAGGAAACAAATGAAGACCGAAAGAGTGAAGAGATACTTACACAGGCTATGGAAGGAATGGCGAATCCCACTATTTTTCATCGTCTTCATAGTCATTCCGGTAAAATCATCTCTGGCGGACTGGAATTGGGTCCCGACAGGCTCGATGAATCCTACGATTCTGGAAGGCGACTTGATCTTTGTGAACAAGATGGCGTATGATCTCCGGATTCCTCTGACTATGCATCGGCTTGCAAAATGGTCCGATCCTGAAAGAGGGGACATAGTCATTTGTTTTTCCCCTGAAGACGGAGTCCGATTGGTCAAAAGAGTCATTGGCCTGCCGGGTGACACAATCGAGATGAAAAACAATACGCTTTTGCTTAATGGAGAACCTGTCGGTTATACGAAAATCGGCCGGGATTATACAAAAATTCTATCCGGTAAGCTGAGAGTAAAGTGTGTTTTAGAAACAGAAGATTTGGATGGAGTCACCCATACTGTCATGAGCATTCCTTCGATTGAAGCGATGCGGAGTTTCAGGCCGGTGATAGTGCCGCAGGGCAGCTATTTTGTAATGGGTGATAACAGGGACAGCAGCAGAGATTCGAGATATTTCGGATTTGTGGACAGAGAGTCAATCGTCGGGCAAGCAAAGGGTGTCATCGGGTCGTTTGACATAACCGACAAGTATCAGCCGCGTTTCGGAAGGTTCTTCGAATCTCTGAAATAACCTTCCTTTGTATATACGGCATATTCTGCCCGGCCGGTGTGATTTAAACGCCGGAAGGTTAATCATGCCTCAGTGCTACGACCGGATCGACACGTGCCGCTCGCAGCGTAGGATAGATTCCGGCCGCCAGACTTATCAGCACGGAGAATACTATCGCTCCGAGGCAAAGCCACCAGCGAAAGCTGAAGTAGTCCATGTAGGGAGCACCCTGTTTGACCATAAAGTAGTTGATGATTTGATTAATGAGCATACTCACCATCCACCCAAGGAGAAGCCCCAAGACGCCGCCCAAAAAACCGATCGCTCCGGACTCGAAAAGGAATATTTTTTTGACGTCCCCGTCGCTGGCTCCGACCGCTTTCATGATGCCGATTTCTTTGTATCTTTCCAAAATGGACATTACCATGGTGTTGATGATTCCAAGAGCGGC
>CAZHBL010000254.1:0-7512 GCA_964530105.1 uncultured Pirellulales bacterium
TGTAGCGCCCATCGTGAAACGCATCCGGATGCTCTGGGAATCTACTCGCCCGGCCACGGACACCGCGACCAGTACGGCTGGCTGTCGTTCTTTTCCAGAGAATACGGCCCCGATGACCCGCGCGGACTTCAGCATATCGAGTTCCCGTGGGGCAAGGGAATGCTCGCAGACCCCTGGCCGCTCAGCGCCGAAACCATACTCGCCGCCGAGTTGGGTAAATCCAGGCTTGTTTTCGTTACAAAGAACAAAAACGACGACAAATACACGCCTTATGCAATCTACGAAATAAAAAACAACGACAAAAAATGGCTCACCCAGTCCCCTCGCCCCATTATCAAAAGACCCCGCGAAAGAATCATAGCAAAACGTTCCGACTCGACCAGTCCCACCGGCACGCATATAATGGTTGACGTTTATAATTCGCAGAACTTAAAAGGAATCAAACGCGGCGAGATAAAAAAGCTGCTCATTATCGAAACCCTTCCCAAACCCGTCAACTTCTCGGGAGGGATGGATACGCTAAGCTTTCTCGGCACGTTCAATCTCGAACGAATTCTCGGCACTGTCCCCGTCGAATCCGACGGCTCGGCGTATTTCGAGCTGCCTGCAAACAGACCGGTCTTTTACGTGGCCCTCGATGAAAATAACCTGTCGTGCAAACGAATGCAAAGTTTCACCTGTGTAAAGCCCGGCGAAACAACAACCTGCATCGGATGTCACAACCTGCGTAATAATTCTAACGCAAACATCGGCAGCACACTCAGGGTAAAAGCATTACAACGCCCCCCTTCGAAAATCGAAAAAATCGAAGGCATACCTGATGTGCCGGACTTCATGCGGGACGTCCAGCCGGTCCTCGATAAATACTGCATAGAATGTCATAACACCGAAAATCGAAAAGGGCGTTTGTGTCTCGAAGGTGATATGGGAGCCACGTACTCGATCAGCTACTTCTCGCTTGCCATGAGAGAGCAAATCGGCGACGGCCGTAACGGCCTTGGCAACCGGCCCGCACGCTCCCTCGGCTCAAGTGCATCGCCATTGCTCCGTAAGCTCGAAGGGGGGCATTACGATGTAAAGGCTTCGCACGAGGATTGGCTGAAAGTCTGGGCATGGACCGAGGCCGCGGCACCGTTTTGCGGAACTTATGGAGGGCTTAGAAATCAACAACAGCAGAATGTGAAAGTCGGGATCCTGGCAAACCAGGCCGGCGGCGTTTTCCAAAAACGCTGCTTCTCATGCCACAATCCTGATGGGAAAGGCCCCCAGAATCGTCTTGTCGAGAACTTCGACGTGGATGAGCGAAAAAAGCTCGTGTCTCGTCCCACCGGCCAGTACGAACGCCTCGTCTTAAAAGACGACCCGGCACGATTTTATTCCTGGAACGTATTGATAAACGCGAGCAGGCCGGAGAAATCCGCCGTCCTTCTGGCGCCCCTCGCCAAAGATGCAGGTGGATGGGAATCCTGCCCCGGCGTCTTCAAGTCCAAAGACGATCCTGACTATAAAATAATATTAACCGCAGCGGAAAACTGGCAAACCGAGTGGCAAAAATCCCACGCATTTGGCTCGCCCACCTTCCAGGTCAATCACCAATATATACGCGAAATGGTGCGTTTTGGGATCCTGCAGGAAAACAATAGTGCAGAGAACGTTGATCCGTACGAGACCGACCGGCGATATTGGGAGATGTTTGATTATAAGCCAAAGACATATCAAAACCGGATGGCGAAAAACTAAGCGCTGGTAATCCGGCCTATTCGCGAAGAATTATAAATCCGCAACATCAGGTTGTTGAGGAAAAGAACTCCAGATTCGAAGCTTGAGAGCCTAATCCCGCATTGCCGTATCCAATAAGTTTGCTCGATTCTAAAACTTTATGAGTATCAGGCATCGAGTAACGCATGTCTCACACGTCTCCTGCTGATCCTCTCGGGGAGAAATTATTGTGAAATATCGCATTATATGTTATAATACTATGTGTCGTTATAAAACTCATCGGCTGTTGTCAGCGATGCTTTATGGTTTGTGGACTTGGCCATCCCTGACGGGACTGCTCTATTCGAGAAGGGTTGCTACTTAAATGAGATTTTCGTTGATTCTTGCGTTTCTTGTTGTATTCAATCTTGTACTCAATACTCCTACTGTCCAGGCACAATCCACAGGACACCCTACGGTGGAGGAAATTCGGATAAACGAGTTCATGGCCGTCAACGATATCGGCCTGGATGACGAGGACCGGGATGAATCTGACTGGATCGAAATCTACAATGCCGGGACGGATACGGTCGATCTGGAAGGGTGGTATCTAACCGATGATATCAACGACCTGATGCAGTGGGAGTTTCCGGAGGTGATGCTCGGACCCGATGCATATTTAGTTGTCTTTGCCTCAGGAAAAGATCGGAGGGATCCCCTGGGAATATTGCATACGAATTTTAAGCTAAAAGGGAGTGGCGAATATCTGGGATTGGTCCGCCCGGACGGCAGGACCGTGGTTTCGGAGTTCTTTCCGAGCTATCCGAGACAAGCCCCCGATGTTTCTTACGGCCCCATCGGCAGTACGACAGAAACAGTGCTCTTAATGCCCGGGGCTCCGGCGAGGGCCCTGGTTCCCCGTAACAGTGCACTGGAACCGAACCCGCGGCAATCGGAAACGCTGCGTCCCTGGACACAGGAAGACCTGGATGATTCATCATGGCAGACGGGCTCAACCGGTGTAGGTTATAACTACCAGGGACTGATCGGTCTGGATGTCTCGAATATGCAAACCAGCAATACTACAGTGTATATCCGCTTGCCTTTTACGGTAGAAGATCCCTCAGCGATCCGGGCCTTAACCTTGCGCATGCGTTTTGCCGACGGGATGATCGCCTATATCAACGGGCTCGAGGTGGCACGGTTCAATGCGCCGGCTCCTGGCGCTGAGAGGTGGAACTCCGCCGCATCGTCCAACCGGTCCGACAGTATCGCTGCTAATCCTGTTGATTTTTCTATCCCGCAATTCGACTTTCTCCATGTGGGGACCAACCTGCTGGCCGTGCAGGGGCTGAATTTTGAGACGAATAGTTCGAGCCTGCTGATGCTTCCCGAGCTGCTGGCCACGATAGCTACAGCAGACAGCTCGGCATGCCGGTATTTCCCGACACCGACGCCCGGAGTCCCGAACAACGCCGGAGTAGATATTTTAGGGCCGATTATTTCCGATACGGATCACGATCCGCTTATACCTGCTGAAAACGAGGACTTGCAGATCACGGCCCAAATCAACCCATCCTTCGATCCAATTGATGCCGTTGTGTTGCACTATTGCGTGATGTTTGGCTGGGAAATGACCGTACCGTTAGTGGATGACGGTACGAGCGGAGACGGCCAAAGCGGAGACGGGATCTACGGGGGGCGAATCCCCGCTACCGCGTTCGGTGCAGGACATATGGTTCGCTGGTACATTACAGCCACAGATACAGCCGGACGCGAATCGCGGTTCCCGACCCACATCGACCTGCTGAATTCCCCGAAGTATATCGGGACCGTGGTTGAGGACCCGAGCCTGACTAATCCGTTGCCGGTGCTGCATTGGTTTATCCAAAATCCGCAAGCCGCCAACACCGATGCCGGAACCCGTTGCTCGCTCTTTTATGACGGGCAGTTCTACGACAATGTGTTGATTAATCTTCACGGTCAATCCAGTCGGGGTTTTCCAAAGAAGAGTTACGACATCGATTTCCATCCCGGCCATAACTTCAAATGGGCCCCGGGACAGCCGCGTGCCGATGATATCAACCTGATGACGACCTATCCGGACAAGGCGCAGATGCGTAACATGCTGGCCTATGAGACATATCGGGATGCGGATTGTGCTTACCACTGGGTGTTTCCGGTACGGGTCCAGCAAAACGGCGACTTCTGGGGCACGGCCCATGTGATGGAGAACGGCGATGAAGACTGGCTGATTCGAATGGGCTTGAACGCCGAGGGGGCCCTTTATAAAATGTACAACACATTTACCAGTGCCAGCCACGCCAATAGCGGCGCCGAAAAGAAGACACGCAAGTATGAAGACAATTCGGATTTGTCGGCGCTCTTTGACGGTATCAGCCTCTCGGGTGAAGCACGGCGCCGATATCTCTATGACAATGTAGACGTCGCACAGGTCGTCAACTTTCTGGCTGCACGCGCAATCACGGGAGATGTCGACTGCTGTCATAAAAACTACTACTTTTACCGTGATACCGGCTTTAGTAATGAATGGCAGATGTGGCCTTGGGACGTAGACCTGAGCTTCGGACGAGTGTGGAATTCCTCACAGACTTACTGGAACCAAGAGCTTATTCCAAATACGAGTCTGTTTGTCGGCCAAAACAACCGTCTGCCGGCTGCCATTTTTGGCACCTCGGAAATGCGACAGATGTATTTGCGCCGCGTACGAACGCTTATGGATGAATTACTAAAGGCACCCAACACGCCGGAGGACGAACTATATTATGAGCCGCGGATTGATATGCTGGCGTCTCTATTGTATGAGGATGCGGCCTTGGACGCCGCCAAATGGGGCTCAGATTCCTGGGGTAACGGTTCAACGGCTCCTAATTACCCCCAATCGTTAATGGAAGCCGTCGAAGAGCTGAAGTACTTCTACCTGCCCGAACGCCGGCGTCAATTATTCAACGGCCTGGCCTCCGGGGCACGTGAGATACCCAGTGCCCAACCGGCCGGTACGGTTATTACCTTCGGGACAATTGAAACTAATCCTGCCGGCGGTAACCTGGATGAGCGGTATATCCAACTGCAAAATCCCAATGGTTTTGCGGTAGATATTTCCGGCTGGACAATAAGTTGTGGGCAAGATTCACAAATCCATCTTTTTACATTCCGCGGCGGCACGGTCATTCCGGCAAATAGCGTTATTTACGTCGCCGCCGACCGGGTGGCTTTTCGCTCTCGGAATTCATTTCCCACAGGCGGCCAGGCCTTATTCGTTGTTGGTGATTTCAGCGGTCAGATTGCATCTCGAGGTGAAATTCTTTACTTGACCGACCGGCAGGAAGTGACGGTTGATTCCGTTACAACGCCCTATACCGGCAGATAGTGACAACGGTAAGCTCCTGCTGAGGGATAGCGAGAATGCAGTTAGATATTATTCGATTTAGGTAAATGTTCCCGAATAAATCCGTGCTGATAGAACTCGATAGCGGCACAGACAAATCGTCAGTCGCGAAGGAATTGCTTATGGATATTGATGATTGCCCCCGGATGTGTGTTGACAAACTCCGGGATGTTCGCGGCGCGGTCTGGTGCCGTCAGATGCGCAAGAAGCACTGCTGGTGTGCTGTAGCCGTTCTCGTCAATATGGGTCAGGCATAATTGTGTGTAGTCTGAGTAAGCCTTGGATGCAAAAACCAGCCATTTGCCGTTCGGTGAGAAGCTATGCCATGAATTCATCCGCGAGGTGTTACAGCGGAGCCTGCGTGCGTTGCCGCCATCTGCCGGTATGATGTACAATTCGCTGTCGGGCTGAAGCAGCATAAAGCTTTTAGCCCGGCAAAACACGATCCAGCGACCGTCGGGCGAGTAGCGTGCAAAGTAGTTGCTCATGCCGTTGTTGGATGCTCCTTCAACGGGTTCAGCCGTGCCCCCTTTGCCGGCATTGAAAGGAATTCTGTAAAGGTCGAACTGGAACGGCTCATCTGCTGTTATGAACTCTCTGCTTTCGGACGGAGTCAACCACACACGGCCCTGGTGCTTGGTATTTCGCAGATCGGGAGCTTTTGCCCGGGCGAAGACAATATATGTTCCGTCCGGGCTCCAGGTCGGATTGCTCTGCACGAAATTGGGATCGTTAGCGCCGGGCAGATCGCGGAACCGGTTTGTTTGTCTGTCGTAAACGCACAGGATACCCTTGACGGGGAAGAACACTTGCGAGAAGGCCAGTTCCGGCTTGGGAACAAAAACAGACATGTCTTTGACGGTGCTGACGACATATCGTCCGTCCGGGGAAATCTGTGAAAGCAGGCCGTAGCTGTATTCGGTGTTTTCCTGGTCGGTCCAGGTAATAATGTCTTTAGAAGCCAGCGCAGTCTGTTCCTTGACCTTCGTGATTACGTATGAACCTTTTTTGTTGGCATAGTCCACGTCCATTGCGAGCGTTTTGCCGTCAGTGCTGAACGAGTGACAGTTGCCGCATACCGGAAGATTCTTCAGGACAACAGGCGGCGGCTTCGGCGACGCGATAGACCCAAAACGCCACCGGATGCCGGGCAGATCTTTATTCGCGTCGAGAAAGGGCAAAGTGACCTCACGATAGAACAAAGGCGCCTCGACACGGTCTTTTGATGTTCTAACAGATATCCTTCCTTGTGAGAGGACCTTTACAGGTTCATGGGTATCAATGCCGAGTATAATGACATGTGCCTCCTGTTCGAGTGACTTGCGCTTTATGTTGTCCCAGTCTTCCGGCCGGGGTGTCCATTGTTGCCGCCGCACGATAAAGTTTATGAACGGACTGCCGTCGGCAAACTCGATACGGACCAGCCACGCTCGCGAGGCCGGGACGCTGTCTTTCCAGCGGAACACAGGGGGAACCATCTCGGGTGGAAACAGCGTTTCATTGAGGGGATACTCAACCGTGATATCACGGTAATTCGCGTGCTGCTGATAGACGGCAAGTATGTCTTCAACGCGGTATGCGTTTAGCTGCAAAGTTTTGTACAGAACGGCCACGGTGCCCAGCGTTGCCGCAAATAAAACCACGCACAGGACTTTCTTTCGCATCAGAATCCTTCTTATTTAGGCTGCCGCCAGCGTTAAAGCAGATCTTTATAATGCTCATCTGATTTATTGAATCTTTTAACGGGCAATTGCACCGGCCATTCCATTTTCTCTATTTTCAATGAGTTTTACTTTTACAATGCTATTTCTTTTTTGATTATTCTCTTTATTTTTAAGATAGACCGTAAAATATCTTTCGCTTCGTCCGCAGAGTTGCCCATTATCTTTTTCGATCAGAATTTCGGCATTTTCGCCAATAAATTGCCGGCGATATTTCAGCCCGAGTTCAATATCCAGGTCGCGCAATATTTTTGACCTTTCTTTTATAACTTTATTATCGATAGACTCTTGCATATCGGCTGCGGCTGTGCCCTTTCGCGGCGAGAAACTGAAAACGTGCATCTTTGCAAAACCAATAATCTTAGCCATATTAACAGTCTGCTCAAAGTCGGCGTTCGTTTCGCCGGGAAAACCAACGATGATATCGGTCGTTATGGCGGGTCTGTCGAGCCGGGATTTGGCGGACTCGACTTTTTCTCTGAATTCTTCGACTCTGTATTGCCGGCACATTTTTCTCAGGATATTGTCTGAGCCGGATTGCAGCGACAAGTGCAGATGGGGCATAATGTTACAGTGTCTGCAGAAAGTATCGAGCAATCTCGGCGTAAGATCGGCAGGCTCCAGTGAGCTTAATCTTATCCTTGCAAGATTGGGAATTTCCGCCATCTTATCGAGCAGGTCGGC
>CAZHBL010000255.1:0-7503 GCA_964530105.1 uncultured Pirellulales bacterium
GATGACCAACTGCCGCAGAAAGTACAAGAGACTGAAAGCATCCGGGCACTGTGGGCCAAATGGAAGAACAGCGACATTCTCAGCAAACCTCCGTTCGATAACGCATTCGAAGAGCCGATTGAAAGGATCGCTCGGATCGAGAAGATCGATACGGCCGAGGATAGACAGGAACTAATAGATACGGCACTTAACTCCGTCTCACAACGAGAAGTCGTCTACGCTGTATGGATAAGGCTTGGTGCCTTCTCGAACCCGGCATGGCCGGACAAATACGAAGACCTCGGCAAGGACAGGGAAGTCCGGCAAAAACTCAGAACAGAATTTGAAGCGGTCAGCCGCAAGAACGAACTTCTCAACAACCTTGCCAAAACGGCAATCAGACGCGAGACAGTGCTGATTGATAAGAGCAGCTCCAACGACAAAATCCTCGCCGGATTTAACGAATTCGCCACTGAAGCAATCAGCAATTATAGTCTTAGCGAGCTTGTAAACCTCGAAGAGCTTTCCATGGCTCTGGCCGACTATGTCTGCGGCACAGATTGGCAAAATGATAAAATCCGAAAAGACCTTTTCTTCGAGAGCAGTAATATCCACAACTCCCAGGAACCTGTCACAGCGCAAACCTTTCGTGACTGGCTCACAGAGGTCGAGGATTATAAGAAACTGACGCAGGATCCGCGCATGGAGTATTCCTGGGAGGAAAAAATCGCTGAAATCACACAGATTGTCGAAAATGAGCTCGGCCGCAAGCTGGATGGTTCTTCAACAGAGACTCCCGAAAAGCCTAAGAAGAACTTTTTGAGTGCGAGACTCAACGATATCTCAAAGCTTATTAATACGGTCGGCAGCACGCTGACCGGCCCTTCAAAACAGAATATCGAGAAGCTCGAGCAGGAGTACACCAAGTTTGTCGGTACCACGCAGACGGTGGAGGACTTGCTCGCCCTGCCTGCTATCGAAAAAAACAAAGACAAAATTGATACCAATACATGCAAAACTCTCTGGGAAACTTTATTGTCCCATGAAATGGCGGTCAAGTCGATAATCAAGCCCGAATACTGCAAGCATCTGGAGCTTTTAGAAGGTAAAACCCAGCGTCTCGTTTTCACCACCAGAATAGGATTGAGCGCGAATTTTGAGCCTGTCAATATCAACCGGTTGCCCGCTACGGCCGACAATAAGACAATCGTCGATATAGGTTTCAATATTCTCAGACAAGTCAAAAATACCGCCCAAAACATTCTGTCGCTTTCCAATCTCAAAGAACTTTTCAATAAAACAGTTCAAATAACCGACTGGGAGCAGATAAGAAAAGCAGTCAAAGATGGTCAGAGAGAATGGATCGATTTCTTCCAAACGATAGATCTCAATGACGCCAGAAATGTTGGTTGGCCGAAATACATCGTATCAAAGAAAGATCCCAGTATAATACTCAGATTCATCCCCGCAAGCTCCGAAAATCCTGAGCCCTTTTACATGGCCATTCACGAAATAAGCAATAGTCAATATAGGCTGTTCCTCGAAGAATACGGAGCTAAGAGGGGCGGCCCCAAACTTCCGGGCTGGTCGGTGTTCACTGACCAGGAAAGCAATAATCTCATACAATGCACCGTTGCAAATAAGCCGCCCACAGCTATAAAATGGGATGAATCAACAAATACTTTTATAGTGGCAGAATCCGATTCCGGCATTCCGGTGACATGGGTAACCTTCACTGGAGCTCAAATATACTCAAAGTGGCTCGGTGGAGAATTACCCACCGCCTCACAGCACCTATACGCCTGCCGGGCAGGAACAGGCAGCATATGCCCCTGGGGGAACGACTCTTCTGCGATGGCTGACTACGCACACGTAAGAAGTGTCTCGTGGCAAAGTGCGGCAAGTAACTGGAACAGTAATAAAGACAGCAAAGTGCCCCCACTGCCGGTCGCGCCGGTTGGAGCGGTCGAGGATTATCAGGATCAGAAAATTCTTGACCTTAATGCGACCGCTTCTAAAAGTGACACTTACAATTCTGCCTGGCCCGTTACCGGCGCCAACAAAGCAAATGCATGGAACCTTTATGATATGATCGGCAACGTTTGGGAGTGGTGTCGAAAAGATGCCGACAATCCACAGCCGGTAATCTGTGGCGGCTCTTGCCTGGCACCGCCACAGTACGTTCTTTTAGAATCCGAGTCTAACTATACAATAGACTTCGACGACAGGGACAATGACGTTGGATTCCGCATAATCGTACCGGTCAGATGAACCTGCCGGACCACTCCAATTTACAGATATTCAAAGATGATGCCGATTCAGCAGGCTAATCGCTCTCATTGCAGCTCATCTCAAATCCAAAGTTATTTCTGAAGATACATTTGAATTACGGCAATCCTTATCTCATCATTTTCTGTTAACCGCGGGACATACCTGCCCATTACGAACTCGACGGACGTTTCAACAGGCCAACCGATTTCAGTGCTAAGAATATTGACATACTCTCTCAACGCAAAAATACACTGTCCAGCCAGGTCATAATCCGTCCCATCGCCTTTGTGACTTTCCAGTACCAGGGTGAATGAATTCATCTGCTCCTCGGAAAGCAAATCAAGCGTCGGGAAGAACTGCTTAACCACCGCTTTCAATCCGGCAATTCGTGTACCATCTGCATCTTCAAGGACCGGCATCAATTTCTGAAGTTTTTCTGCCGCCCTGTAAAGTCGAAGGTCCGTGCTGAGGGAGTCCGCGTAGGCCTCTGTCATATACGGCTGCACACCGATTCCCAACTCGCTTAACAAATCTATCAGAGCCTTGGTATCAGGTCCTTCAACCTCACCGCGGAACTCCGGTTCCAAAGTCCTGGGTGGTACCAGCGGAACAGGATTACTGAGTGCCAGAACCTCCGCCAGCAACGTTCTGACTCCTCGAAGTACATACGCCCCGGCAAAATATCCGGTAGATGTTTCATTAAACCAGCTTCTTATAGCCTCGGGATTCTCCGCAAAAGGCAGCCGGTCAAATCTTATTACCTCATCTAGATTATTGCTTTTACGTGAAACTACTTCCAGCCGGTGTGTTTGATTGAAAACTGATTCGTTGAATTCCCCTCCAAACGTCACTTTTTCTCCAGCATCAACCACCATACTGCCATTGTCGGCCATCCAAACTATGCTATTAACAGCGACGGTACCAATCGGGGGATCTTGCCGGCTGCTGCCAAGGTAAATCGCGACATCCATCCGATCGCCGCCTCCTGTTGTTGAAGTATCAAAATCGACACTCTTGCGATCATCATTAGTGGCCGGATTATATAATCCATTAGCAGTCAAAGCGGCACCCGGGCCCAATATCAGGTCTTCTGCACTCTTAACTACAATAGCAGCTTTTCCGCTTCCAAAAGGCAGGGCAACGCCACTGGAGGAGCCGGTAATAGGAACGTTAAGTGTGTCGTTGGCCCCGCCGGGCGTGTATATCTTACCTGCCTTGGAGATTAGAGACACGCCTCCGTCGTCTGCGGTCAAGCCCTCGTTAAGAATCAGGTCACCCGTTGTGGATTCTATTGCGATATTGCCGGCTGTGGAACTCATTGCATTGGCAGTGATGTCGCCATCTCCCTTAAGAGTTACATTGCCCTGCGCCGTCGCTGCAATCGACTGCCACTTGTCTGCTGCGTTTGCGGTTTTATCTATGGTGACCCCGCCGTTATAGCTTTCAGCTGTGAGATCCGTAGTTGATTGATTTCCAAACGTAAGACTATCCAGATTCAAATTGTCGTGCTGTCGTATTGTCAAATCTCCCTGAGTACCCACACCGCTATTGGCTTGAATTGTACCGCTGCCGCTGATACCGCCTCCCGTCGCAATCAGCGTCAGGGCACCACTACCGGTCAAATTCGCTGCCCCGAAATCCAAATTATTGCCGGCTCTAAGAGTCGCACCATCCGCCACGGTAGTTGTGCTATCTAATGTCAGATCTACGGCGGCAGTTACATTCTGTGTCGCAGTGTTAGTAGCCGTAATCACAATATTATTCGCATTGAATGCCGCATTCATATCAACATCATCAGCACTAATAATCGTTACATTACCCAACGTAGTACCACCACCTACAATCCCGTTAAAAGTGATATCTCCCGTGCCTGCTGTTAAATCCAGTGCTTGTGTCCCATTCAATGTGCTCTGGAACGTAATATTACCCGCTCCAGCACCCGTATTTAGTGTCGAGCCGGCAGTAAGAGTCGTCGAACCAAAATCTATATCCTGAGCAGTCGTCACCACTGTTCCAGCGATCCTCGTGCTGCTACCCGAGGTCGTGTCCAGGCCACCAGTGAACGTAAGGCTGTCTCCGGCATCATCGCCCAGGGTGATTACCCCCACATTGGCAAAGGTCGTGTCATTGGTGATCGTCCCGCCGCCGTTTAATGCTACATCGTAATCGGCTGCTCCACCAAACGTGGTCAATCCCGTTATCGTCGCATCCCCAGCTACCGCAACATTACCCGTGGAGGCCGCTAACGCATCCTGCAAACTCAACGTAAAAGCGCCTCCCAGTGATGCCACGTTAATTGCCCCTGAGCCACTCTTAAGCGTGGAGTCGGCCGTCATGGTCGTAGCACCAAGGTCCATCTGAGTGTTCGTGGTCGCTACGATACCCGCTATGCTTACTCCGCCTGCACTTGTAGCGTCAAGACCACCCGTAAAGGTCGAACTGTCGCCAGATCCGTTGCCGATTGTAGTTAAGCCCGTATTCAAAAAGCTGGTATCGCTGTCTATTACGTTTGTTGTACCTTGAAGCGTAACCGCATATCCTTGGGCAAAGGTTATTATGTCGTTGTTAACCACATTGTCGGCAAATGTCACCGCACCGGTGGCGCCCACCACATCAGACTGCAACGTAAGGTCAAAATCACCACCCATCGAAGCTACATTGATTGCCCCCGTGCCACTCTTTAAGGTGGAATTGGCCGTCATGGTCGTAGCACCAAGGTCCATCTGAGTGTCCGTGGTCGCTACCGTACCGGCTATGTTAGTGCCGCTGGTGACTCCTGTCGTATCCAGACCACCGGTAAAGGTAATGCTATCTGTGTCTTCATTACCAAGGGTCACTCCACCTGTATTTACAAAATCCGTATCAGTTGTTATCGTACCGCCTGCATTGATTGCAACATTATAGCCCTGTGCTGCTGTGTTTAGCGTCCCAGCAGTCAATCCCCCGTTAAACGCCACTGTACCCGTGGTGTCTGTAATCGTAAACGTCCCTACATTAGTGGTACCCGTGATCGTTGTTGATGCGCTGTCTGTGATAGTCAAACTATCCAGTGCCTGTGTAGCACCGACCGTGCTCTGCAACTGGATCGCACCCGCTGACCCGGCCCGGATCGTCAGTGACTCGCCACCATCGGCAGAGGCTGTATCACCGTCAAGTGCTCCTTGTATCGTCACCCCTGCACCAGTACCGACAGCACCGCTGTTCGTCGTATCCAAAAGCACAGTCAGACCATCACCAACCTCAACACTGTCAGAGATATCAATTGGATTACCCGCAGTAACTATGTCATCACTCAAAGTTGTTGTTGCTCCAGAACCGTCTAAGGTTACTGAAGCATCGCCAGCGCCTGTAATCTGGCCATCAACCGCGATACTGCCGCCTGACGGCGATTGAATAGTTACAGGGTCATTAAAGGTTATCGCGTTAATCGTGGCTCCACCGGTGCCATCAGATCGTCCAATAGTAATGCCTGACGTTCCATTCTGTATAGCTGCAATCTCTGCATCATCCAGTTGATAAGCTGCCCCTGCCCCATCACCAATGCCTATTGAGGTTGCTGCAGTCAAAGGCTGCAAAGTAACGGCACCCGTAGTTACGATTTTATTTGCGGTAGTTCCAAGGGATATAGTATCAGAAGTTAAACTAATCGTACCCGCACCGGCATTAATTGTCTGATCAGCAGTATCAATACCATTTGTACCAGCATTCAAGGTAATTGTTCCGTCTCCCGCGGTTGTTATCGCCTGGGCTAGTACAATATTACCTGCAGTATTTGTTACCGATATATCGCCACTGGTTGTGGTAGTTAAACCATTCGTTCCTCCAACAGAGGTAACGTTGACATTTCCCGATCCAGTGTTATTAATAAAAATACCACCAGTCTGAGTTGTAGCCGCCACATCAGTTAGACCAACTGTTTCAATTTTATCAGAAAGAGTACCAATGCCATCGCTGGCTTCCATCAAAAGGTCGCCTCCTCCCATTGTGATTGTACCACCACCATCAATAATGCTGGTTGCAACTCCGGCTCCGCCGTCTATATCCACATCACCAGCGCCAGCATTTATAGCTGCGCCAATCGTAACGTTACCAGTATTCTGAATATCAACCTTAACGCCACCGGTTGTAATTGCACCGTTAGTGTTATCAAAATCCACACCTGAACTTGTAAATGTGCCGCCATTTGTCGTAATTGCGGCATTTAAATCAACATCCCCAGTCGCAGTGAGCACTACTCCTAAGGTACCAGTCGTAGAAACTATTCCACCATTAAGGACAATATCACGCTCGGCAATTAAGGTGAGGGTGGCAGCTCCACCTGCGCCCTTATTTATTTGTGCATCAGCATTTTGTGTGATATCACCAAGGCCCGCATATGGACCCCCAGCATCATCATCGGAGGTATCCAATATTACGCTTGTGCCTACATCAAGATAACCTTCAATTATATCATCAGAAATCGTATTAGCATTGGCTGTGCTGGTAAACGTACCATCAGTGTCGTCAGTTATATCCCCCGCAGCATCTTGAATTGTAATGTCGGTGGGGTCAATCAGGAAAGTGCCGGCTTCGCCATTGGCAGCACTGGCATCTACCCAACCACGTATATAAACGTTTTGTCTACCGGATACTTCAACAAAACCACCATCACCGGATAGGGTCCCGCCTTTTGCTTCGATAGTTGCACCCGGCCAGAATAAAGCGGTGCCAGGCGAGAAAACCGTTACATCACCGCCATCACCGTTAAGCCCAGCGTTGGCGGTGGTTAGACTATCCGAGCTAAGGGCTACTATATCACTGGCCGTAAGGTTCACATTGCCACCGTCGCCGATGATGCCGTCGGCATGAATTGTACCGAATTGCCCGACGCGAGATCCTTCTATTGCTATCTGTCCGCCTTCGCTGCCGGTCGCTTCGATTGTGCCGGTATTGGTAACTGTCCCATCGGCGGTAAGGTTAATCTGCCCGGCTTTGCCGGTCTCGGCTGAAGCTGAAATGGTTCCGACATTCGAGATGGCCTGGGAGTAGATGTCGCCTGCGGCGGCGAGTGCTATTATCCCGCCGGCCGCATCAACTGTACCCTCGTTTAGAACACCCACTTCCGGGGCCGCCGCATTGGCCGACTCAGACAAAGACGTACCCTCAACATCGAGGACGATATCACTTCCCGGTTCGCCGAGAAAGACCCTGTCTCCGGCAGCCATAACGACATATCCGGCCGGACAGCTAATGTTGCCGGAGTTAGTCACTTGT
>CAZHBL010000256.1:0-7483 GCA_964530105.1 uncultured Pirellulales bacterium
TAACTTATTGGCTCCGCTAAGAGTTAAAGAGCGAAAATGATATTGGACAGTAAAAGTATTCAGGCGTGATTTAAATTATTCTATTTAGGTGCGATTCATATCTCCCTGCTTGTCATTGGTTCATGTATTGACCTTCTTGGGTCAGAACTTGCCATTGTTGTTTTTGCAGTTTTATCTTGCTGCTGTCCCTTCAATCGTATCCCAGTGCTCGACAATGCTGCAGTTCAACGATCATTTACTTGGCAATACAATAGAGGTGGTCCACACCACGCAATAGCAGCTTTTCACCGACGACCGCAACAGAAGACCAGAAAGTCTCGCCCAGTTTGTTGGTCGCAAGAACTTTGAACTCAGAACCCGCTTTGAGAACGAAAGTCAGGCCCGTCTCATCGAGGCAAAAGACCTTGCCGTCTCTGGCCCATGGAGATGCAGAAAAGCCCCGAGCCCCCTGTAGTCTCTCCGAGTAGTTCTCCTGGCCCGTCTTGGCATCATAGCACCTGATTTGCCCTCTCTGCTGGTCGAGCATGTATAGGCATCCCTCGTAGAGCAAAGGCGAAGAGACGCGAAACGTCCTTAAAGGAACGCTCCATGCGACATATTCGTTGGAGGTTTCGGCATCCTTGAGGGATATGTCACCTGATGCCCCGACACGAACGGCGACGATGGGACCACGCCCACCCATCATGCGATCGACAGAGTCTGCGTAGAGAAACTCCTGATCGCCCACAGGCGTGAGGGAATTGCGGCCGCCTGCATCCATCTCCCAGAACAATTCACCGTTTTCCGGATTATACGATTGCAGCTTTGTACCTCCAGCCGTGATTAGTTCGATTCTTTGTTTGTTCTTCCAGATATACGGGGTTGACCAGTTCGATTTCTCATTACGGTCAATACGCCAGAGTTCATCTCCGGTTTTCTTGTCGAGTGCGATAAGGAACGATTTCTCATCGTTATCGCATTGGATGAAGAGGCGGTCGCCATAGAGCACAGGCGAGCTGCCCGTTCCCCAGCCCATTTGCATTTTGTATGCACCTAAGTCCTTGCTCCAGAGCGGCTTTCCCGACATGTCGTAGCAGTATAAGCCCGTGTTGCCGAAGTAGGCAATCACACGTTCACCATCGGTGACAGGAGTCTCCGATGCGTAGGTGTTGTTGCGGTTGACAGTGGTCCTTGGTTTACCTGAGTGAGCAGTTCCCTCCCAGATGACCTTTCCGGTATTGCTGTCAAGACACATCACCTTCCAAGTATAGATCTTATCTGGTGGCGGTGACGGTTCACCAAATCCCGGAAAACCGCCCGGACCTCGACGTTCTCCGCCTGGAACGCCCCGATCAGGGCGTTCACGATTCGATTCATCGCGGTTCGAGTCATCCCTGCCCGGGAAACCGCCGGGACCTCTGCCAAATCCAAAGCCGACATCAGGTCCATCTGCGGTAGCTATTGGATTGAAATCACCTGCCTGCGGCTTTCTTTGGTTCTCTGTAACCGCCGTGGTTATGAAGATCTTGTTGCCCCAGACAATAGGTTGCGACCACCCTGCACCTGGGATTGCGACCTTCCATGCGATGTTCTTATCCTCTGCCCATTCAGCAGGGAGATTCTCTGCTGTTGTCAGGCTATTACTTTGCGGTCCTCGCCATTGGGGCCAGTTCTGCCCCATCGCACAATTCGTCACAATCAGCATTGCACAACTCGTGGCCATTGCAGTCAGCAAGCATATCCGTCTCATAAAAGTTCTCCTGAATAAATTGTTAGTTATAATAGATCGATCACGAACAAAAATCTTAAGACTACTTGGTTATATTGCCCTCGATTATTTCCAGTCAGGTCATTATTGAACAGTCCACAGAGCAAGAGAATCCTGATCTTTTACATAGATCCGATTGCCCGATACGACAGGATAAGCCTTGGGATCGTTCTGGGCCACCTTGTAGCTGGCTAGTTGCTTGAAACCAGTGGCGTCCAGTTCAAAAACAATCAGCTCTCCTTTCGGTGTCAATGCCATCGCTACTGATTCAGCGGTTACAATAGAACCAAAACCCTGGCTACCATCGATGTCTTTACTCCAGACCGTCTTGCCGTTTTTTGTGTTAATACAGAAGAGATTATTGCCTTCGGACACACCAAAAAACAGATCACCTTTAAGAACAGGCGTGCTGAATTTGACAGAGTTGTCTGAATTGGTCCACAATTCAGTATCGGCAATACCGGCCCCGTCTTTTTTCAATTGGCACGCAGTCGTCCCCCGTCCAGTACCGGAATAGTAGAGCGTCCCGTCGATAAAAAGTGGAGTATCCGTATTGAGAGACATCCTGCTGCTGCCTGCATAGGGCTTTTCCCAGAGCAGTTTACCATCTGCCAGCCCTACTGCCACAATTCGTTTGTCTGTCTCCGCAACGACTGCTTTGATACCATCGATATTTGCTAGTGCGGGTGAGGCATAAGCCGCCCCGTCTCCCTTCCATTTCCACTTGATATCTCCATTACTCAGATTGAAAGCTATAACCGACGCCTGTTCACCGCCCATTTGAGCGATACACATCCCATCGGCAATCAATGGAGAACTCGAAGTATAGAACGTTGGCCAGTTCTTATCCACACTGTCCTTCCGCCATAGGAGTTTGCCCGTGGCCGCTTCCAGACAGGATAGTGTTCCTCGCACACCGTATGTGACTACTTTGCCATCGGCCACAGTCGGCGAGCTACGAGGACCGGCATAATTTCGTGCAGGCCCATCGGCTCCAGCTACTGCATATTTGTCCTGCCAAATCTCTTTACCGGTATCGGCGTCCAGGCATCTCAGGACTTCATTGTCGTCAGCACGGGCGAAAACATACAGCTTGTCACCTACAAGTGCAGGTGTTGCAACCCCGTCGCCAACAGAAACTGTCCATTTCTGCGTTAATTGTTCCGGCCAGCTGGCAGGAGTCTTGAAATCCGCCTGTCCGTCTCGATTCGCTCCCAGCCACTGCGGCCAATCCTGAGCCAATGTGCAGGGCATACTCGTTAAAACCAGAATCATCACAAACAGAGTTCTGAATTGTTTTTCCATGATAATACCTCCGTTACTTGTTTCGTAAACCGTTGAAACTACTGCCTAATTAAAGCACTATGTACATTTTAGGTTGGTTCTCAGTCTGTACGTCTTCTACAATATACCCTACTCTGCCATTCAATAGAGGTGGTCCACGCCACGCCAAAGCAGATTTTCGTCGGATAACAGTCTTCCCGGCCAGTATGTATGCCTTACTCACTGTTTGTCTCTCTTTCCAATTATTAATCTCTCTTCGTGAACAAGCCTGCTCCAATTTGAGCGGCTTCTGATCCTTCCACTGGATGCAAATAATTTCGTTTGGTTTGATCAAGCTCTAATTCCAATGGCTCGTTTGTAGTTTTTGTTCTAATAAGTTCCAGAAAGCCAGGATCGATATCCTTGAAATTAAGTGCAGGTCCCCCTCCGGACCCAGTGAAGTTCTTGTTCCCGGCAAAGAGGCAGTCTTGTACCTGGTAATGAACAGGTTCACGGGGTGTTCGCTCTTGCGGACGCCTATTAGCTGATTCTGCTCCAGCTTGTCCTGCTTCACGGCGTGCGGATCCTGCTCCCTGAGCGATCCAGATATAGTTGGAATTTGCAACGATGTTGTTGCGATATTCAAAATCATTTGCAATTCCAGATGTCCAGATGCCGCAGCCATACGTACCATATATAAGACAATTACGCATGGCATGGCCCGTACTGCCACCAGTCCAGTAAACGATGGATTGCTTAAGATTGTAGAAGATACAATGGTCCACTACGATGCCGGTTCCATTAGCGAGGATGCCAAGGTGATTTGGGTTTGTCACCTCATCACCGGCAAAGAGGCACTGTTTGATTTCCAGATCATCCAAATCACGTCCACTTCTGCCAATGGGGTAAACACGGTGAATGGCCCCGGGCGTTGGGTGTTCAACCACAGGCATACCCAGGATTTTGAGCCCCTGGATGGTGACGTGACTGGTTTCAATCTGCATCCCATAGGCCACACCCCCAAAGGGGTCGGGTCTTCCGTTCCATGTAGGTGACAAAGGCATGGTGTGGATCAATGTCGGCATCCGCCCCGGATGCCATTCAGGATCATCCGGAAGCACTTCTGCACGCAATGTCAAACGTTCATTCTTGGTGAAGGAACGATTCGACGGATCAAATACGGCCGTTTCACCGACAGCATAGATGCCCTCGGATAGAATGATGGTAATGGCTTCAGTGCCTGTGCTTTCATTAACACGTCGAGCGGCACCCGCCAGTGTCTTTAGTGGACTCTCCTTGGTGCCGGAATTGCTGTTATTCCCTTTCGCTGGATGCATGTAGAACGTGTTGCCGACTACAGGAAGTCCTGCATCACCGGCTTCTTGGGCGAAAGAATACATGGGATGGGAAAACCACGTTCCTGTGGTCGCCGCCATAGCAGTCTTAAGAACTTGTCGTCTGTTCATAGAATTATTTCCTTGAGCATATTTGCTGATTTTTTTCATTTCTGTTTATATACTGGCTTAAGAGTTTTGGTATTATGTTCGTTTCTCCAGATAATCTGTCACTTCCTCTTTGCAGGAATATACATCGGCTTTGCAGCTCGGACAGATTTCATCTCTGAATGAAAAAGTCGAACCGCAATTTTTACACGTCCACCGGCTGACCTGTTCTTTTGTCCAGGCAGCGTAGTTTGTTTGACGGATACGGTAGCAGCTTTTCTCTGCGACTTTAGCCATATCTTTGTTGCTGCTGTGGAATGGTTTGGTTTTTTCGCATGGGAATTGGCTGCATTCTCCACAGGAATTGATGTTCTTCGCTGCTGCGCAGTCCTTAATCGCACATTTCAGGCAATGCTCGGCCAATTTGTCACTTTTACATCCGAGACATACCACCTTTGATGGGTCTTCTGCTTTGATTGAACTGAGATACAATGGGCACGATCCGCAATACAGTCCGCAGAATGCGCCGAGTTTTGCTTCTTTATGACTGCTCGACTTTCCGGACAAGCCGGCACAACCGGCAATACCTGTTGCTAATACGCATCCACAACCTGTTTTCGCTACGCCGCAGAGAAACTCACGTCGACCTATTTTTTTTAACATTTTGTACCCCTTTCTTTTAATTAAAATCAAATATGGTTCGTGCACGAACCATATTCTTAAAAAATTATGTACGTATGTTCTGTTCAATTTTAGTTAGCAGTGTGATCAATACTTCACGATCCCTCTTAGCCATATTTCCATATATCTTCTGTCGCAGGATGATTGAAATCTCCTCAAAATCCTTCTTAAGTTTTCGTCCTTTTGGTGTCAATTCAACATAAGTCACTCTATTGTCCGTCTCACTAGGGGTTTTTTGTACGTACCCGTATTTCTCAAGGGTGTTAATCATAACGGTAACAGTTGACTTCACGCGTCTGACACTCTTAACAACAGCTTTGATAGGAACAGGCTTCTTTTGCCGGAACAGGAAGACTAATGCCGCACCATGAGCCGGGACAATTCCTTTGATGGAGCGTTTCCGCAATTCTGTCTCGATCAGGGTATTGGCAGACTCCCTTATCCTTGCGATCTGAGCAATGATTCCTTCTGTATTTATATTGTTATCTTTATTCATCATTAGACCATATATACGTTCAACTTCTCATTATAGTTCGCCTACGAACCATTTTCAAGTATAAAATATAAAATTTTTGTATAATTTTCAAATTGATGGCAAGTTCACAATCCCTTTTTTTGAAAGAACATTTGGGATCGTCATGAGTGGGCGGCCAGATAAGCGCTATTATTAATACTACATTCCCTTTTGTTATTTTACTGGCTAAGCAGAGGTGGGCGTAGCGGGTATTTCTACCTTCGCTCAGTCTGAAAGTTGCCTCTACATTCCTTCTTAAAATTCCAAAGATAAATGATGATAGATAAGATAGATTGACTTTTTGAGAGAAACTGTCAAGAATAGCGAGTAATTTAGCCGTAAGATGTTATGGAAATAAGGCGATACAGAAAAAGAAAAGGAAATTCGGGCGCCCCGATATGAGTAATGAAAGAAAGATAGCGTATTTTTCGATGGAAGTCGGCCTTGAAACGGATATGCCGACCTACAGCGGCGGGCTTGGAGTTCTTGCCGGCGATACGATTCGCTCGGCCGCCGAGCTTAACGTTCCGATGGCGGCGGTGACGTTGCTTCATCGCGAAGGTTATTTTTATCAAAGGCTGGATGAAAACGGCGTTCAAACCGAGGAGCCCGTGCAGTGGATTGTCGATGATTTTCTCGAACCGTTGAATGAGATAGTTACAGTTGACCTCGAAGACAGGCAGGTGAAGGTCAGAGCATGGAAATATGAAGTCAATCGTTTAGGCAGGAACCACGTGCCGGTATATTTTCTGGATACGGACCTGCCTGATAACAGCGACTGGGACCGGACATTGACCGCTCATCTTTACGGGGGCGATACGTACTATCGTTTATGCCAGGAGATTATTCTCGGCATCGGGGGCGTGCGGATGCTTCGGGCGCTGGGGCATAACCAAATCGACAGATTTCATATGAATGAAGGCCATGCCGCTTTTTTGACGCAGGAGCTGTTAAAGGAACAGTGCGAGGCGGCGGGAAGAGATTCTATTTCGGACGAAGACATCGAGGCCGTGCGAAGCAAGTGTGTCTTCACCACGCATACGCCGGTCCCGGCCGGGCAGGATAAATTTCCCATCGAAGAAGTTGAAAAGGCATTGAGCAACCACCCCTGCCTTCAGGTTAAAGATTTGATAACCCACGATGGGTCTCTAAATATGACGTATCTTGCTTTGACGCTGAGTCACTATGTAAACGGTGTGGCGAAAAAGCACGGCGAGGTCTCAAGTCACATGTATGCCCCGTATAGAATTGATTCGATAACCAACGGGGTGCACGTTGCTACCTGGACGTCGGAGCCGTTCCGGGATTTGTTCGATAAATATATCCCGGGCTGGATGGAAGATAATTTTAACCTGCGTTATGCGCTGAGTATTCCGGGATCGGAAATCTGGGAGGCCCATATACAGGCCAAACGCGAGCTGATTCATTACGTCAACCGCGAGACCAATAAGGGGATGGATACGGATATTTTGACATTGGGTTTTGCCCGGCGTGCGGCGACATACAAGAGAGCGGATTTGTTGCTGAGCGATATAGAGCGGCTCAAAGAAGTCTATTCCAAGGCGGGGCCTTTTCAGATAGTCTACGCCGGCAAGGCTCATCCGAAAGACCAGCAGGGTAAGGAGCTTATACAGCGGATATTTTATTCGATAAACGCTCTGAATTCGGACGTAAAAATCGCCTATCTCGAAAATTATGATATTCAATTAGGCAAGCTCATGACGTCCGGAGTGGATATTTGGGTCAATACCCCGATGCCGCCCATGGAGGCGTCGGGCACAAGCGGCATGAAAGCGGCCCTGAACGGAGTGCCTTCATTCAGTATTCTTGACGGCT
>CAZHBL010000257.1:0-7463 GCA_964530105.1 uncultured Pirellulales bacterium
CCGAACGCAGATGAAGATGGTCCGGTCCATAATCGCACAGGAAGAGGCGATGAACGCCCTGGCCGACTCTATCTTTGAAGAGCTGTCCTGATGAGTTGAAAAATATTGTAGAACGCTGCCGGATGGACTATAATCCCCATCGTTCGTGCCGTGGTTCGTGTCATGAATTGTGAATAACGTATGTGGCTTGATAAGCAGGAGAACCTATGGATATTGATTTTACAAGTCTCGGATTTGAAACTAATTTCAGTGCCCTCGACTGGTGTATTGTCATAGGCTATCTGATTGCAATTGTCAGCATAGGTGTCTACATTCGCAAGTACATTGCCTCGGCCACGGACTTCATGGTCGCCGGCCGGAGCCTTAAGACTTTTCTCGCCATAGCAACCATGATCGGCACGGAGCTGGGCCTTGTGACGGTGATGTACTCGTCGCAGAAAGGCTTTACCGGCGGATTCGCCGCGTTTCACATCGCCTTCGCCGCGGCTATTGTGACGCTGTTCGTGGGCATATCCGGCTTCATCGTCGTGCCGCTGCGACGACTGAAGGTGATGACAATACCTGAATTTTACGAGGTGCGATTCGGCAGAGACATCCGTATACTCGGCGGTACGATTCTGGCGCTTTCGGGAATCCTTAACATGGGTATGTTCCTGAAAGCCGGCTCGCTGTTCGTTACAGGTGTAACCGGCATGACCTCCGAATTCCACCTCAAGATTGTTATGACCGTCCTGCTGTGCATGGTTCTGCTTTATACGACCCTGGGGGGAATGGTATCCGTGGCGATACTCGACTATATCCAGTTCGTAGTACTGTCGTTTAGCCTGCTCTTTGCCAGCGTTATGTCGATCAGATACCTCGGCTGGGCCAATATCGTCGATACGGTTACAAGGGAGATGGGCCAGAGCGGGTTCAATCCCTTCGACGAAAAAGGCTTCGGCTGGTCATACGTCCTATGGATGTTCTTCATGGGTCTTGTCAGTTGTGCCGTCTGGCAGACCGCCGTAATCAGGGCCTGCTCGGCAAAGAGTACCTCAATAGTGAAACGAATATATATGCTTTCTTCGGTGGGATTTCTTATCCGGTTCCTGATCCCCTACTTCTTCGGAATCTGCGCCCTGGTCTTTATAGCCAACAACCAGACACTCAGGGGAATTTTCCTGTCCGCCGACGGAAAGGCAAATTCCGATTTATCACTGACTGCAATGCCTTTTTATATGAGCCAGATCCTGCCTGCAGGCTTTATCGGTATAATCTCGGCGGGAATGCTCGCTGCGTTCATGTCGACCCACGACAGCTATCTTTTGTGCTGGAGTTCGGTGCTTACTCAGGATGTGGTCGCGCCGTGGTTTAAAAAAGACCTGTCCTCGAAGGCGCGGCTCCTTCTGACAAGAATCTTCATCGTTGCAATCGGTATCTTCATCCTTGTTTGGGGTCTCTGGTATCCGCTCGAACAGGATTTGTGGGACTACATGGCCATCTCCGGCGCTATATACTCAATCGGCGGATTTGCGCTGCTGGCGTTCGGATTGTACTGGAAGCGAGCCAGCAGAGCCGGAGCATATTTGGCACTGCTCACCGGTTTCCTGGCTCTTCTGGGTCTGTCGAAGGTGCAGCAATTATGTTCGCCTTTGCTGGACCCGATCAAGAAACACTTTGAAATCGAAGGTGACATCCCCAGCGCCATTATCGGCCTTGTCGTATTGGCAACGGCGATTGTCCTGATGATTGTCGGATCGCTGCTGCTGCCCGACAAGAGGGAACGAGCAACTCTTATGAAACTTAGGAGTAATTTAGATGGATTGGATTAAAATTTGGACATTCTTCTTCTTTCTGAGCCTGGCGCTTTTTGCCTGCCTTTCGATTGTCGTTACAATCGGAGGATTCTTCAACATAAGATCGCTGTTCAAGGATCTTTCGGCAGCCAGGCAAAAGGCAGAGCACATGCCCGCCGGCGATATTCAAAAGAAGTCGTAATACTAATTGTATTTAATATGTGCACCTGCCGTGATTATGGCAATAATAACTCTTAATCTTGAAGAGCTGACACGAATTCTGATTTCCAACAAACTTCTACGTGATGAGATATTACGTCCGAAAGTCGAAGGTGATAGAATTCATTTTGTGATAAAAACCAATTCATTCATTCTGCCGTATATTCCCGCTTCCTTAGCATATTCGGGTTTTAGCGATAACCATGCGACATTCGAACTTACCATAGTCAGCAGCTACCTAAACAAGGCAGTAGGCCGGCTCAAACAAATACTCCAGCTTGAATTACCGGCATACATGAAGCTTGAGTACCCGAAAATCTTTATTGATGCGGACAAACTGCTTGAAGAAATAAATATCAAAGGTATTCGAGTCAAGGATATCTCTTTTAAGAATGGTGTATTTACAATTACAACTTATAACATCTGAATTTTTTTGTATTAGTTGGTCAGCTCCTTTGATTAGGACAAGCAGTCATGGATGAAGCATTAGTTCGCAGTCCGGTGGGAGTTTTAACAGTCCTGTGCGGCATAGGAGCATTTTTCTTTTTTCTCGAAGAGCGAACCAGGTGGAAGCTTTTCAATTACTTTCCGCCGCTGATTTTTATCTACGCAATACCCGCCGTAATGTCGAACACCGGCGTACTAACAAAAACCTCGGTAGTGTATGACTGGCTCAGTTCGACCGTGCTGCCGATGTTTTTGGTGATATTGCTATTAAAGGTAGACGTCGCATCGACAATCAAAATGATGGGCAGGGGTATCTTCGTAATGCTCTTCGGCACCGCCGGCGTAGTGCTTGGTGCCCCAATAGCATATTTTCTTGTCAGGAACAAACTGCCTGAAGATACATGGAAGGCTTTCGGCTCGTTGGCCGGCAGTTGGATCGGCGGCACGGGCAACATGGCGGCCGTCACCGAAGGGCTTAAAACGAGCGGCCAGGGATTTGGGCTTGCCGTGCTCGGCGACAATCTTGTCTATATGATATGGCTGCCGATAATGCTGGGTTCAAAGAGCTTGGCAGCAGGCTTCAATCGTTTGATGAGGGTCAACGAGAAGAGAATACGCATGCTTGAGAATGTGCAAGCCCAGACAGAAGGCCGGCAGCAAAACGTCAAGATGCGACATTTTCTTTATCTTTTGGTGCTTGGTTTCGCGTGTACATGGGCCGCACAGAACATCTCGGATGAGCTTCCGGAGATCGGACGAATTCTAACCGCCTCAACCTGGAAGATTCTATTAATTACGATTTTTGGCCTTCTCCTTTCGTTGACACCCGCGCGACACATACCCGCAAGCCATGAACTTGCAATGGCCCTGCTCTTTATCTTCGTAGCAAAAATGGGAGCTCAAGCTGACGTCTCTGGGCTAACAAGCTCAGCAGGTTGGTTCATTCTGGCTTGCTACATCTGGATAGCCATACACGGTACCTTTTGTGTCTTGGGCGCATATCTACTGAGAGTCGATATTCATTCTACGGCGATTGCAAGTGCCGCCAATATCGGCGGTGCAGCCAGCGCCCCCGTGGTTGCCTCCAGTCATAACGAAAAGCTCGTACCGGCAAGTATTCTGATGGCACTATTAGGTTACGCGATTGGAACCCCGGCTGCATTTCTTGCCGCCTGGCTGTGCTCTTTATTAAGCGGCTGAAAGCCTGATAAACAAAATATCCCCATTAACGCTGACTTGGTAATATGAATATTCCGAAATCTTCTCCAGAATCGGCAAAATCACTGGAAAATTGGGGCCAAAAATTGTATAATAAGTGTTGTTGACAAGCCGAATTCGAGGATGCGGCTTGAATATTATCAATTGTATATTAAGGTGGAGTGGCCATGTGTTTTAGAAGTCGTTTCCTGATTTTATTGCTCCTGGCTCCATGCCTGTGCCTGGCCAGGGACGATGATCCAGATCCAGCATGGAAAAACCAGATTGAATATCCCGCCGAAGAGTTTCAAAGCTGGACGTCTCCTCCATACGTCAAGTTCACGATAATAACCAAAGAAGGATTCGACCCGAACGTCGTGTGCTACCAGGACTGCCGGAAGTACGAATTCCACTTTGATTTTGCACTCGAACAGCTCGACCCTTTCATCGGCATGACCATAGAACAATTCGATGATGTCACCCTGCACGAGGCCGGGCAGCAGGCAGTCCTCGGCGCCGTGATTCTGTCCCCATGGGCGGATCCGCCGTTCAATGAGTACGGCATACAACTTGTTCGAAACGATCCCTACAGCCGCGAAGAAATCGTCCGTCTGTTCAATATTGTTAAGGCTTCGGTCATCGCCGAGCCCAACGTCACAGCGTACTATTTCCCGACCTATGAGCAATATACCGTCGCCCAGCAGAATCGTGACTGGCTCGAAAGTCAGGGCATAAAGATCGGCTCTACTGCACAATGGGCCGAAGGTAACGCGAGCTATTCGGACGGCTGGGCCCTGGGCACGCTCAAATTCTTTGCCGGCAGCGAAATCCAGGCAGCCTTCACCAACGGCGATTTGCTGCCGGAAGATATCCTACTAACCGACGGCGTGCCGGCCGAGATCCCATCCGTGGCCGGAATTATCAGCTTGATGCCGTCGACGCCGAATTCTCACGTAGCCATACTCGCAAAATCTCAGGGCGTGCCCTTCGTTTATCCGGCGATTGAACAGGATGCGGCCCGTGCACAAAGCCTTGTGAATCGCAGCGTCTATTTGGCCGTTTCGAGCGAAAACATGGAACTCTTCTGTACGGTCAAACTGCTCGACGCCGGGAGCCTCAGCGAACCGGAGAAGGCCTCGATCCTTGCGCTGAAGCAGACGTCTCCGATGACGATAACTCCGATGATGCAATAGGGACAGTTATGGGCCGATACGGATGACTTGCAACCGGCAGACATCGGTTATGTCGGCGGCAAGGCGGCAAACTTCGGCATCTTACGCCGGGCCATTCCGGACAATTCACCTAAGGCCATGGCGTTCTCGTTCGACCTCTGGAACACCTTTCTCGACCAGTCTTTGCCCAGCATGGCTCCGGTCATACTGGCCCCGGGCGGACATGCCCTTTTCTGGGCCGATGACGACACCGAGCAGGGACCTTTCCATGCTGGTTTCAAGTTGAGCCGGTTGGGAGAGGATATAGGCCTTTTCGATAGTGATGGTCAAACACTCATCGACGGCCTGAGCTTCGGACCCCAGCAGGAGGATATCTCGTATGGGCGGTCCGTTGACGGCGGAGGTCTGTGGCAGTTCTTAGATAATCCATCACCCGGTGCGGCAAACTCGCCAACCGGCGAAGGCAACGGCCTGGTAATCAACGAATTCATGGCCGACAATAAAACGACCATCGAGGACCCTGCCGAAACCGGCGAATATCCCGACTGGATCGAATTGTATAACGGCACGAACGACACCGTCATCCTCAGCGGGATGTTCCTGACGGACGACCTGAACGATCCGACAAAGTGGCAGATTCGCACGCCCCTCGCCGGAGGCTCCATTCGAGAGCAAATCGCCCTGCTTCTGTCGCAATACCCGAAATACCCGCCGGCGGATATGAAAGGCTTATCCAGAGATTTAGCAGCAATACGCAATCTAATCGAAAACTCGAATTTCACCCAGTTCGACCCGGAGATAAAATCCGCCATCATCGACGCCCTTCGGACTTTCGGATTCGATCCCGGCACGAAAATCCGTTTTCGCAGCTCGACCAACGTCGAGGACAGTGAAGCGTTTACGGGAGCGGGTCTTTACGATAGCTACAGCGGCTGTCTGTCCGACGATCTGGATGGGGACGACACCGGCCCCTGTGCCTGCGACGAATCGGATAACAATGAGCGAGGCGTGTTTCAGGCCATTAGAAAAGTCTTCGCCAGTTTCTATAACAACAACGCATTTCTGGAGCGGCTAAAGCATGGTGTCAACGAGGCCGACGCCGGCATGGCCCTGCTGGCCCATCACTCATTTCCCGATGAAATCGAACTTGCAAACGGTGTTGTCACAATACAAAGAAACTGGAGCATGGACTGGACCGCCAACGTAGTTTGTCAGAAGGGAGCGGTTTCGGTCACAAATCCGCCGGCCGATGCAGTCCCGGAAGAGGTCAGCATTGAAATGAGCCATTTTGAGGGAGCATTTCCGTGGCTCGTCCGTCGTTCGAGCCTCGTGCCGCTTCGCGAGAACACGGTGCTCGAATGGGAGCAGGAGTATATCGAGCTTTACGAATTGCTGGTTTCGGCCGCGGATGAATATTGTAAGACCGTGCAAAAAGACGATATCGTGCTGGACTTTGAGTTCAAAAAAGTTGCCCCCGAAGACAAGCTGATAATCAAACAGATTCGGGAAATACCGCTGCCCGGAAACGTCGAATATACCACGCCCTATATGCTCTCAGAACCCAGAGAATATGTTTCGCTGCAGGGCAGAGGAAGCAACGTTTTCACAAGCCACCGGCTGAAATCACGCTGGACGCTCAAGCCGAAAAATATCTGGCTTAGCGAGGACAATCTACAGCAATGTATTTACGATACGGCGGACATCGAATATGTTGCCGATGGACAGCTCCGGCAAATCTCCGTCGAGCTGCCTTCATTACCAGGAGCCGAACACATCTACGAAAAGCCGGAGTGGGAATTCGACCAATACGCGGTGACCGACACATGGCGCTTCGGGGACTTCGATAATCCACGGACTTACCATCTTCGCACTGAACCGCTATTCCAGAGCACTGTGCCGGACCCAATCGTTACGCCGGACGACCTGAGAATCAATCTCGAAGTCGAATACGAAAGGCCTGTACTCATCGATGACGTCAACACGATATCGACCGAGGGAGCGGCTCTCTACCAGCCGTGGGAGCCGACCGACCAGGACGTCCTTGAGGTATGCTCGTTAGACGATCCGAATACAGGCGTATTCATTAATATAGAATTCTACGCCCGCTGGGGATGGGGCGGATCTCCCACCTCAGTCCGGATAGAACGGACCACGATCCAGGGGCTAACCACCGAGCCAATCGTTCTGACCGGCTACTATTCCCAAAGCTTCGGCGGCGGATCTCATCTGAGTCCGAAGAACTTTCTTTTCGAGCCGACGCTGGAACCCGGAATCTCACAGACGATACTCGATGAGCTGAAAGACAGAAACGTTAAATATATTTACTATACAACCGGCGGCCGGGAGTCCCGCCCCACTGAATGGCAGGATACGCCGCCGCAGATCATACTATACGGATTCGACACCGACTTTTAGGTTTCTTACATAAGACACACCAATAACCTGAAATCTGAAAACAACCGGGGCCGATACTGAAACAAACAGTATTGGCCCCGGATTAATTTAAATCCCAGCGTAATTACCGTTAGAGCGGCGTTTATTCGCCGGGAGCATTTCTCGGCCGGTAGAGCCGAATGTCATCCAAAAACACACGACCCGAACCACCCGGTATCGTCATATTACCTTTGGTCCCAAAGCCGATCACGATTTTGTC
>CAZHBL010000258.1:0-7459 GCA_964530105.1 uncultured Pirellulales bacterium
CAATTTTCGGGAATGAAAGCCATCTCGCAAAGTGGTTTTTCGACAGTCTCGTTAGACCAAAAAAAATGAATCAAGACATCATTGGCTACATCAAGAATGTCCTTTATGATAAGGCTTTTCTTGACATCAAAAAGGCGTCATCTGGCAACTCAAAAATGGGTGCATTTATCCTGGCGAGCTGTTTTATCGACTATATGGCTGGATTTCTCTGCGGGCGTAAAGCAACAAGGCAGGACTATAAACACTTTGTCTCTAATTATCTACCACCAATTTATAACCCATCAAAACTATACAAGGATCTCAGATGCGCTCTTGTGCACAATTATTCCGAAGGTGGATCCTACTGGTTTAAAGATAGCAATCCGGGACTCCATGGAAAAGTAATAGATGGTAGAACCATAGTGAATTTGGAGAACTTTATCCACGATTTGGAAAACGCATTTAATAAACTTATGGGAGACATCCAGTCTGACCCATTAAAGAAGCAAAAGGCCATCGATAGATACAATTCTGTTGGAATTCTTTGTGCGGGAGGAATAGCGCCAAAAAAGACTTAACTATTGTAAGGAGAACGGTTTTTGATGGTTGGAAAGACTTCTATTACAATTCAGCGGATGCGTAATATGCCCCGCTGATTTCAGACACTAGGCGCCAAACTAAATCACATAAAGGACAACATGGCAGCAGACCAAACCCCTATTGTGAAGCATCCTTTCCAGTTCTTGATTTTCTTATTGGTGTGTCTCGTAACGCCATGGAATTTAATCGCAATATGGCTTAATAAACCAGAATGTGTCACATGCAAAAGAAAGCTCGGCCCTTGGGAAGCATATAATTCTCCAGTTGCAGGTAGCCTTCTCTATCAATGTCCTGAATGCCGTGCCAAAGGTCAACGCATTTCACAGTTAGAGAGAAAGCTGTTTCGACTATAGTAAGGAGAGCAAATGGGACTTTTCAGCATCATTAAAGCAAATTTTACCTCGATAAAGAAGCAACGACAATTAGAGGCAGCTATGCAGTCTGGAGACAATAAAAAGGCAAACAATTTAATTGCCGAGAGCATCAGCACAGTACTCCGTGCAGGACTTACCAAGAATCAGCTAACCACTTTAGAGACAATAAAGAATGAACACGGAGAATTACTAAACCAGTTACTGTCTCAGGCATTCCAGCGTGGATGGACAAGAAGCGGTGCACCAAACTTGTCAAATGCAATGGATGAAGTGTTAAGGGCTGCACAAGAGGCTATTAAAGAGCATGGAAAAGCAATGGCATAGGACAAGCACCTAACAATGGGCTGGACGAGGAAGGAGGAAAGAGGGTCACAGCTTAAATATTAAATTTGGTAATTGCCAACGTGAAACATTTAGGACGAATAAAGGTAATTTGCCTAACCCGTCAATCCACCTGACCTCTATTCCGCTGGCGCTCCATAGAGGCAGGTGATCTTTACGATAAGCTGACCGCTCGCTCCGCTCACGGCCAGCTTATCGCCGGCGGATGCTTCGCCATTGTCCTTGACAGGCTCCGCTCGCGCTCCGCCTATCAAGGGCAATGGAGCCGACTGCGCTTCTCGGAAAGAGATCGCTGAAGCGCTCTCTTTCTTGCGATGCTCGCGGCTCATCCGCCGGCGTTGTGCCGCATAGGAGGTTAATTTGAAAGGTTTTATAGCAAGTCTAACAAGCTTGATACCGTTTCTGCAGCCATACCCTGCCTGGGTGAAGGGGATTTTTGCTGGTTGGATATTATTTACGGCATTTGTCCTAATTTGCCTTTTATTTTTTCGTCCATCGCCCAACAAACCGAAACTTGCAATCTCTATGCTTGGCGCAAACGTGTTTATTCCTGAAGCGGAAGATGTAAAAGACAAATTCACGGGGATAGCAATTGAATCGCGGGTTTGGAACACTGGCTCACCCTCAATAATTTCTAAATGGTCATTAAAGATTTTGCCATCTGGCTCGCAGCCTGTGCTCGCCCAATTCACAAAGATGCCGGATCAGCTTTCAATAAAGGGACAATTCAACAATAGGGAACTCACAGCTGCAATGTCACTGGAAGATAAGACTTCATCAAAGAAAGTCACAAGTGACCCTGTACAAGGAACGCTTCTTTTTTATGTTCCGCTAGAACAGAAAACTGTTATTGCACCCACTACTTCTTGGGAACTATCAGCTAATGATGTTTTTGGTCATAAAACAAGTACAAAGAAAATCATGGGAGATTGGCTTTCCAGATGATTCTCTATCCGCGGCACAACCAGCGCCTGCACCGGACGCTGTCGCGCCGGTGAGGCTCATTCGTTGGCTCCCACGAACTGAGGATGTGCGTATGGGCAGAATAGCGACGCATACCGATTATGAGGAGTGTGCCTGCGAAAGAGAGAACTGCACCGAAGTAATCATCGGGTCCAACGCGGAGAAGAAGCTCATTATAGCTGGCCCCGGTACGGGGAAGAGCTTCCTGTTTCAGCAGATCTGCAAGCAATACTCGAAAGATAAGGATGCGCGCGTTCTTGCGCTTTCGTTCATAAATGAGCTCGTAGATGACCTGACCCACGATCTATATGGCCTTGCGGAAGTCAGGACGCTCCACAGCTTCGCGTTGAGCAATATCCCCGGTGACAGGAAGGTCTTCCTGGGGTTGGGCGGCGTCATCGAACGCGACTTTCTCCTTGCTACGGGCAACGAAGTGGACTTCAACTCCATCTTCTGCCAGCTCCTTGAAGCAGAAGATGCCCTGGGATTCTATTCGGCACGTCGGCGCTACTACAATTTCTTCAGTCCGCACTGCTCTGTCTACACGTTGATCAAGATGTTTGAACAGGATGGCAGTCGCATTCCAGCATACTCACTGGTCTTGGTTGATGAATACCAAGATTTCAACAGGCTGGAATCCAGACTCCTGGCCTTGCTGGCGAGCCGGAGCCCCATGTTGCTCGTTGGCGACGACGACCAATCCCTGTACGACTTCAAGTTCGCAGAACCCGGGGAGATCCGCAGCAAGCACTCCTCCGGAGAATTCGCCACCTTCGAATTGCCGTACTGCTCGCGTTGCACGAGAGTCGTTATTAAAGCCTATGCGGATCTAATTGAGGCGGCGCAATCAGAGGGCTTCCTGCAAGATCGAGCACAGAAGCCATACCGGTATTTCCCCTCGGCTGACAAGGATGCGCTCTCTGAGGCATACCCACGCATTGCCGTGAAGCGCGCCGTCTTCGAGAACGTCATTGCCTACAATATCGACACGGAGATACAGACGCTTTTCGATCCCCGGGCGAGCCAATTACCTTCCGTCTTGGTGATCTGCCCACTGCGAAGGCAAGTCGACGCCATTGCCAAAGGACTGAGAAAGAGGGGATTCAAGAATGTCGAAGCCATGCAGAGGCAGGCCTACGACAATGTCATGGAAGGATTCAGTCTCATGCTTGAGGACGCTTCCTGCAATCTGGCTTGGCGTCTGCTGTTCGAGGCGGAATGCCAGAGGCAGGGGGCCAATGAGAGATTGGCAGGGGTCGTGAAGGAGAGCGTCCACTCTGGCAAGTCCTTCAAGGACCTACTGACAGTGGCCGAGCGAAGGGACATAAGGAAGGCAAATGCCACGCTCAGAAAGATCAAGAATCGTGCCGAAATCGACGAGGCAGCGATGGGGACCGCGCTCACGATACTGGGATACAATCCGGCGAAGATCGTGCAGTCAAGGATTCGCGAGGAGTTGACCGAAAGGACAACACCCAAGAATATCTACAAGCATGCTCCCATCAAAATCGTCACTATCTTGGGTGCAAAGGGACTTACGCGAGACTACACGTTTCTTGTCAATTTCGATGACAGGTACCTCCTAGAGCGTGGCGGCGATCGGGCCCTTCACGTGACGGACGGTAGCATCTGCAGGTTCCTCGTGGCGCTAACGCGCGCGACGAGGCGGGTCGCGATCTACACAAGTAAACAGGAATATCCTACTTTCGTGCAATGGCTTGCAGATGACCTGGTGGAGGACACCACATAGAGCCGGGGAGTCACAGACTCCGAGCGGCGAGTTGCGCTTTCGCCGAGAGGGAGAGGGGAGCCAACCACAACATCCACCAGACGTGCAGTCCGTCCACGGCTCTGGCCGGGGCCGGACCACACGCAGGTGATGTTCACGATAAGCTGACCGCTCGCTCCGCTCACGGCCAGCTTATCGCCGGCGGATGAGCCCGACTGCGCTTCTCGGAAAGAGATCGCTGAAGCGCTCTCTTTCTTGCGATGCTCGCGGCTCATCCGCCGGCGTTGGGTCTCCTAATTCGGATTAGAGAAAAGCAAATTAATGGGAAAAGGAAAGAGAAATAAATCTAAGAAAAGGGCTCGTAAGAAAAAGGTTTCTCCTAAAAAACCATGGTATATGATTGTTTGGCAACATATCAAAAAACACTGGCCCATATATACAACACTTCTTTCTCTTGGGCTAGCAATTGCATCATTTGCCTATTATAAATTGGATAAGCAAAAAAATGCATTAACTGGAGTAATATCATCTCCCCATTCAGCTGAGGTGAAATATCTATCTATAGGATCAACCAGGTTTATAATCGATTCCCCAGATGGTGTCTTTCTTAAAGATGGTGAACAACCAGTTTTAACAATGAATCTTAATGATGGGAAACTGATGGTCTCAACAATTATAAGAGACACAAAGGGAGAAATCGTTGCAGAACTAATAGATAATGAATGGCAGCTTAACGATCAAAATATATTTGACCGGAATTACACTGATAATGCCCTTGAGGTAAGAGACCAAACCGGCAAAGTCACTCTTCAAGTAGTCCATTTTGGCGATACCATTCACCTTGCTGGAATTTTTCGTTGTCGTAATCAGTGGACTAACGTCTTTTGTCCTCTTGCCGAAGGTGGCGCCGTTATTGATATGAAACCTCCTGGAGTTGAGCCAGAGCATTCAATTCAGCAAATTTTTAGATACCCCAGTGAACGACATTTTGGCTCCTGCCCTGGACTAAAATCACTAGAAAAAACAATTGTTCACGGTCCAGGTGGTGCTTATAGAATGGGTGGAGCTTTGGACATATGTAAAGATAGACAGAAGAAATGACCCAACCAGCGGGTCAACTTGAGCGGGTATAAATTGCGGTTGGCGCATTGGGGCGATAGGTTTCTATTTCAGCTTCATTCCAAACATTTTCTGAGAAACCCGCCAAGTTACCCGTACCGTGTGTGCCAGGCATGGCACGTAACTAGCGGGGTGAGAGTCCCCGTACCAGGTGTTCGCAGAGCCTAAGGTTAGGAGAAGGGCAAGGGCGTCGTCGCGAGGCGGGGTCTGGAGGAAGCCCAATCCAAAGATGCAGGGCGACGTACAGGAACCGGATCTGAGGTGTGGTACATCCGGGACGAGTGGGCACGTGACCACGAAGTCCTCCATCCGCAATTGGGGTGTGCTTTATAAATCCGGCGTTTATGCATTGAAAGTTACGTATCTTACCCTGGGAGATCTCTCGTGTTGCCTTGGAGCGTCGCGTGCGAGGCGAATTGGCTGAGGGGAGAGCAATCGAACCTGACCGCATGAGAGAAGTCAGCAGAGGCCATAATAGGCGTGGAAACGAGCCGGACGGAAGGTTCGGAGGTCTCACCCGCTGAAGGGCCGAACGGTATGAAAGGATAAGTAGGACGGTAGCCAGGTGAATGTAAGGCCGACACAACTTGGGCTGCCCTTTGCAAGGAAGGGCGATGCATTTGCTTCGGCGGCTGAAACCGAACGTCCGGTTGGTGTTGAACAGTTGATGGAACTCGTTGTTGAGCGCGACAATCTTCTGGTCGCTCTCAAACGGGTCGAGCAGAACAAGGGTGCGGCCGGGGTTGACGGGATGAGCGTTGTGCAGCTGCGCGCTCATCTTAGGGAACACTGGCCGTCTATCAAGCGTGAATTGCTCATTGGCAAGTACGTACCCCAGCCCGTAAGGCGAGTGGAAATCCCGAAGCCGGGCGGCGGTAAACGCCAGCTTGGCATCCCCACGGTGTTGGATCGATTTATCCAGCAAGGGCTGATGCAGGTTCTGCAAGCACAGTGGGATGGGAGCTTCTCGCCGTGCAGCTTTGGCTTTCGTCCGGGCCGAAGTGCCCATCAAGCGATAAAGAGCGCCCAGGCACACATAAGGGCCGGACACAAGTGGGTGGTGGACATTGATTTGGAGAAGTTCTTCGATCGTGTCGACCATGACAAGCTGATGGGTAAGGTTCAGGCGAGGGTGAGAGACGCTCGGGTGCGGCGTCTGATTCGCCGGTATCTGGAGTCAGGTGTTTTAGTCGATGACGCACTTCACGCAACAACGATTGGCACGCCACAAGGCGGGCCGCTGTCCCCGCTATTGGCCAACCTGCTTTTAGACGATCTGGACCGGGAGTTGGAAAGAAGAGGTCATCGATTCGCACGCTATGCGGATGATTGCAATATCTACGTCCGGACCTATCAGGCCGGGGTGCGTGTGATGGCCAGTATCACCCGGTTCTTGGCGAATCGTTTGAAGCTTGCTGTCAATACAGGGAAAAGCGCGGTGGGCCGTCCCTGGCAACGGAGCTTTCTGGGCTTCAACGTCAGTTGGCATGTGAATCGGCGCGTAAGCCCAAAGGCTATCAAGGCGCTGAAACAACGCGTACGGGCAATAACGAGCCGAACGCGGGGGCGCAAGTTAGAGACGATAATCGGCGAGCTGCGTGGTTACCTCCCAGGCTGGCAGGCATATTACGGTCTTGCGCAGGTCAGACACATCTTCAGAGAGTTGGATTCTTGGATTAAGCGCCGACTGCGATGCTACCTTTGGAAGCAGTGGGGCCGGGCCGGATACCGTGAACTTCGCAAGCGTGGCGTCAGCCGCGACCTTGCGTGGAATACGTGTAAATCGGCCCATGGTCCATGGCGACTGAGCCGAAGTCCAGCGCTGGCCTTCGCGCTGCCGGCCCGCTACTTTGCAAGTTTGGGACTTCCAAGACTGTTTACGAAACCGACTTAATCAACCGAACCGCCTTGGTACGTGATCCGTATGCCAGGTGGTGTGGGAGGGAGGCGGCCGTGAGGCCCCTTCCTATCCCGATTATCCTGCTGAAGACATAAACAATGCGTCTGAGGCATAGCCTTAAAAAATCAGAATGCCACAGAATTCTAATTTGTATCGAATTATTTTTTGGAACTTAAACAATAAGGATCTTCAGGATCATGTGTGTTCGCTTGCAGATTCGACTAAGGCGGACATCGTCGTGCTTAATGAAAATCACACCGCAATCGAAAAGGTATAGGGGACGTTCCTCGGATTTACGTTTTACAAATTCGGATTTATTTGATACATGCTTGACATGCCTCGAAAAGCCCGCATAGACGCCCCTGGAGCGCTGCACCATATCATTGTGAGGGGGATTGATCGAAGAAAGATTTTTTTCGATGATTCCGACCGTGATGATTTTTTGGATCGACT
>CAZHBL010000259.1:0-7459 GCA_964530105.1 uncultured Pirellulales bacterium
TAACGCCATAAGACGTTATTTTACAAATATTTATGAATTTTACAGAAGTGTTTTAGTGGTTACAAAATGGAGAACTGATAAACATGGAATCGAATCCGAACTTATTACCGCATCCGCTTCACGGCATCATTCCACCACTGGTTACGCCGCTGCTGGATCGTGATACCCTCGACGTCGCCGGCCTGGAGCGGCTGATCGAACATATCCTCAGCGGCGGTGTTCACGGTTTGTTCATTTTAGGGACGACCGGCGAAGCCCCAAGTCTCAGCTACCGGCTGCGATACGAGCTGATTGAGCGCACTTGCTCGCTGGCCAAGGGTCGCGTGCCCGTACTGGTCGGAATCACCGACACATCTTTTGCCGAGTCGGTCAACACGGCCGGCAAGGCGAAGGCCGCCGGCGCTCAGGCCGTCGTGCTGGCGCCGCCCTATTACTTCCCGGCAGGCCAGCCGGAGCTGCTGGAATACATCAGGCATCTAACACCTGAACTACCGCTGCCTTTATTCCTGTACAACATGCCGAGCCTTACCAAGGCGGTTTTCGAGCCCCAGACCGTCCGGGCTGCGGCCGAGATAAGCGGCATTGTCGGAATAAAAGACAGCTCCGGCAACATGACATATTTCCACCAGCTCCAGTCGCTGCTGCAAGACCGCCCGGATTTCTCGCTTTTGATGGGCCCTGAGGAGCTGCTGGCAGAGGCGGTTTTGCTCGGCGCATCCGGCGGCGTTTGCGGGGGTGCGAACATATTACCAAAACTCTACGTTGACCTTTACAACGCTGCCCGCTCGCGAGACCTGGAAAGCACCGAATCGCTGCACAAAAGAGTCATGCAGATCAGCACTACCATTTACGGCGTCGGACACTATCCGTCGAGCTTTCTAAAGGGTCTCAAGTGCTCCCTTTCGTGCATGGGAATATGCAGCGACTTTCTGGCTGAGCCGTTTCACCGTTTCCGAAGCACGGAGCGAGATGTAATTCGCCGGCACCTGGAAGAGCTTGGCATCGTACGAAAAGAATAAAAAGATCTTTGAATAAGGTAAAACGCATGGAAGGAAGTCTCGGAACAATCGATATTGCTATTTTACTTCTTTATTCCTGTGTCCTGATCGGCATGGGCGTTTACTATTCGCGCAAATGTCGAACGGCCGAGCAATTCATGGTCGCCGACCGCACGATCCCCGCTTGGGCGGCCGGTCTGGCCGTGATGAGCGCTTATACCAGCAGCATTTCATACATAGCCACTCCCGGTAAGGCATTCGATTCGAACTGGCATCCGATTATTTTTGCGCTGTGTATATTTCCGGTGGCCTGGCTGGTGTGCAAATACGCCGTGCCATATTATCGACGAACACGATTGATTTCCGTTTACGCGTTTCTGGAAGAAAGGCTCGGTGCCTGGGGACGAATTTATGCCGCATTTGCTTTCGTACTGTATATGATAGGGCGCGTGGCGGTAATCCTTTACTTGGCCGGCCTCTTGATGGATACGTTTGTTCCGTGGAACATCACGGCTGTTATTATCATCATCGGCCTTATCACCATCGTCTACACTCTGCTCGGGGGGATGGAGGCCGTGATATGGACGGACGTTATGCAATCGTTGATTATGATTGCCGGCATTCTATTCTGTGCCGTCAGTCTGTCTGTTTCCATCTTCTCCGGGCCGGAACCTCTGATACGGGCCGCTATCGACAACCATAAATTCAGCTTCGGCAGCCTGAAATTTACGCTGGCCTCCCAGCAGCTCCTGTTCGACCGTACGGTATGGGTGATGATTATCTACGGGGTCACCGAGGCCCTGCGAAGCCTGCTGGCTGACCAGAACTACGTGCAAAAATACTGCTCGGTTCCTTCAGAGCGAGATGCAAAACGCTCAGTCTGGATTGCCATGCTGATTTATATACCGCTTACTGCGGTTTTTCTTTATATCGGGACAGCGCTTTTTGCCTTTTATTCTTCTGGCGGACACGAGCTTGGAGAAGGTATCACAAAAGGCGAGCAGGTCTTCCCCTACTATATTGCAACACAAGTGCCGACAGGCTTAAAGGGGCTTATTATCGCTGCGATTATCGCCGCAGCGATGAGCACCGTGGATTCGGCGCTGAATTGCTCGGCGACGGTTCTGCTGCTGGACTTCTATAAACGATATATCAATCCGAATATGGCAGACCGGGCCAGCGTGCTTTTTCTGCGCACCGCGACGGTCGTTTGGGGCGTGCTTGGGACAGGCGCCGCCCTTCTGATGATTCGGGCCAGGAGCATCCTGGACGTCTGGTGGCAAATCTCAGGGATATTCGGCGGAGCGCTGCTGGGCTTGTTCCTTCTGGCCTTTATGAAAGTTCGCCTTGCCCTCTGGCAGGGGATTGTATCGATAGGTGTAAGTATTATCGTAATCAGTTGGGGGACATTCGCACGCGATTTGCCCGATTCATGGCAGTGGGCGCAGTGTAATCTGGATTCGATTATCATCGGGGCGGCGGGGACAGCCGCTTTAATGGTGGCAGCCGGCCTCTTCGCCCTGATAAACAGGAACCGAACCGTACCGGCATGAAAAATTCATAGGAGGTATGTATGCCCGTTCATAAGCTCAGAAAAAGCTCTGGAATAATATTCAAAGCGACACAAATATTACTTGCCGTGATGTTGTTATTGACAGCATCAGTTCCAGCCATCGGTAAGACAATGGTCGAATGGGACTTCAGCAAAGGCCTCCATGAATGGGTTGGCAACAGACAGGTTGAGAATCTCTCATTCTCGCCGGAAGGGCTGATTGTTAAATGCACAGGACAAGACCCGTGGATCGAAGGCCCGGCTGTGGATTTACCGGACGATAAAATAATCAGAGTAAAAATACGCATGAGATCTAATGCCGACGCCGGCGCCGAACTGTTCTACGGCAGTGTATTCCAGGCGGGGGATTCTGTTCGATTCACCGTGATAACCGATGGGCAATGGCACGACTACTCGCTCGTGATTCGGGACAAATTAGGCCTCGGCACGCGATTTCGTCTCGATCCCTGCATCGGAGCCGGTGCTGTGACTGTTGCCTGGATTAAAATCGAAACAATCAGCGAAATCGTTGTCCCCCAGCTTCAGAAACCCGAAGAGCCAAACAGGACCGGGGCAAGTAAGACTTCAATCAAATCGGGTGGACTGGAATTCGAGCATTATGGAGGCAGATGGGGCAACTTCGCCCTTAAAGTCAACGGCGTGGAAATGGCCGCCGGATACCAGGGCGAACTTCTCGGCATGGTTTTCGACGAGCGGCCCGAATGGCTGAATCTCAAAAACGCAAACGTAACATTCGATAATCCGTCCATAAGCAGAGCAAATTTCAAGGACAGCAAGGGCGGCGCATGGGAAATCCGAAGAAGCATAAAGACTGCGAAACAGCAAGGGACGCTCATCGTAGAAATCGAGCTTAAAGCGGACAAAGACAGGGACATTATCCACATCCCGTGGCTGACGATTTTCCCCGGCCTGGGCACATTCGGCGAGCGGAAGGACCAGGGCCTGTTTGCCGGTCTGGAATACCTCTGCGATGAGCCCAGCAGCAGCGAGGCCGACATCGCTACACTCGACCATGTCCGCCGGGTACCAGACCCGGCAAAAATTACGTTTCCCCTGATGGCGATTGCACGCGGCGGCAACTATATCGGCGTCATCTGGGAGCCGTCCGAGACGGTCGCGGCAACGTTCGATTCACCCGACAGGATTTATAACTCCGGCGCTCATGTGATGGCGTTGTCCGGCCCCGGAGTAGGCGACCGACGCTTCGAAAATGCATTCTGCGCCCAGGCGCCAATGAGACTCCTTGCGAATCAGCCGCTGAAAGTCACCATGATGATTATCGGCGGCAAGGGAAAGAGCATAGTCCCCGCGGTCCGCCACTATGTCGTTTTGAAGGGTCTGCCCGACTTGCCGGAGTTCGAGGGCGGCTTCGACGCCGGGGTCGATCTACTCGCTCACGGCTGGCTGGATTCGAAAATCAACGAGGACGGCCTTTTCAGACACGCAGTCTGGGGCAACAATTTCCCCGCTGGTCCCGCGGCCGATGCCGCAGCGTTCATCAACTGGCTAGCCAGCCACACCGAAAACGAAAACCTCCGCGAAAGACTCGGCAACGAAAAAAACCTCGCACTCAGCAGGATTCCACCCGGACAACCATTCTCAAGCGGCGTCTCACACGAACATTTGCCCACGGCGCCGCTCGTTTTCGGGCGCACGTTCGATTTCGTTCGGCAAAGACGTAGCCAGGCACTCAATCTGCTCCGAAGTTTCGATGCAGACGGCGTAAAACTCTACAAGCCGGGCAATACGGATTATTCCAAAACTCATTTCGCAAAGCACGCCAACGGCCTTTCCGGACAGGCAATGGCCACGATTCTCGAAGCAGCTACCCTTTCGGCGGATAAAGAGCTGATCGGCCAAGCACTTCAACTGCTCGACAAACAAACCGCCCTTTACGCCGAGACCGTACCTCGCGGAGCGCAAACATGGGAAGTGCCGCTCCATACTCCCGACATCCTTGCCTCAGCAAACATGGTCAAAGCTTATACGCTCGGCTATATGATTTCGGGCAAACAGGAATATCTCGACCAGGCGCGATACTGGGCGTGGACGGGAGTGCCGTTCGTCTATCTGCAGGCGCCGACGTCCGGCCGGGTAGGTGTCTATTCGACAATCGCCGTTCTTGGCGCGACCAACTGGAAGGCTCCGCTGTGGATTGGCTTGCCCGTCCAGTGGTGCGGGCTTGTGTATGGCTCGGCTTTGCATCTGCTGAACGAGTTCGATCCGAATGGCCCATGGGAAAAAATCGCCGAAGGTATTACGGTAACGGGCCTGCAGATGTCCTGGCCCCTGAGCGACGAGCAGCGCCAGGGTTTGCTACCCGATTCCTACGAGTTGAAAACGCAAATCGGTGCCGGCCCGGCCATAAATCCCGGCACGGTGCAGGCACATATAGCCGAACTCTACGGCAAAGGTACAATATATGATGTAAAAAAATTGCCCCGCCGGGGCTGGTTCGTTCACGCCCCTTGTACAATAAGCAACTTTTGTGAAGACAAAGACTCTGTCACGTTGATAGTGAACGGCTGGGGCGACAAGCATTGCTACGTGCTGATTTCCGGCATTGAAACCGAGCCGAGCGCAATCCTGGTTAATCATGACAAATCGCACACACGCCGATCAGCCGAAACAAAATATAATCACGAGCAAAAGATTCTACTCATCGCAATTGAGGGAAAATCTGAAATTCATATCAAATAACAAAGAATTTCGTTACTTACTTCGATATGAGCTTCATCGTATGCTCAAGCTCTGTTTGTTGATATAACGGCAAAAAGCTATAGGATGTGCCGACATCTGGGCTTGATGGAACATATATGGATAGTCCGGAATAAGCAGCCTCAACAGTTGAATTAGGGTCTCGAACTGCTTTGCTTACAATAAGAGAATCCTCGCACCATTCAAAAAAACCGTCAAGCTCTTTGCCGGCAATGTTTTCATTAGCAGAGTTAAGAGCATAAAAACAAGCTTTCAAGTCATAAAACTTTTCGCCCTCATGTTCGAAAATAGCTGGACAGGATTCAGGCCGATTCAGTGCCGAAGCGCGCCCAAAAGATTTCAGAACCGGCGCGAGTTTTTCGGGGAGTCTCTTTAGCTCCTCATTCCTAATCAGAGTGTACAGAGTATAATGCTCATCTTCCCGCATGATGGTCCCGGCAAGAACTTCGCCGGTTATATTCGGGTCATGAGCTACTGATGCAATAGTTTTAGTATAATAGGTATTCGGCGCACCTACTACTAACGGCGATGCCATGATATATTCAGCGGTATCTGTAAAACTATAAAGGTTCTGAATTGCCGCACGACCGCATTGCTGCAGGAAAAGGAGTCTCACTTTGTAGTCTGTTTTCTGATTAAAGTCAGCGACAATTTTAGCCGCCTCTGAAGCACCAAGCCATTTACCCGAACCAAACTGCCTGTTCCTTTTACGGTTCCTGAACGGCTTGTTGTCCTTACACATGTGATTTAATCTGCCGCCATGGTTCAGAAAAACGACGCAGTAGTTTTTTGCAATCCACTTTTTGCGTACCCATTTGAGATATTTCCTCAGTTCAGCTTCATCTGCGCTGTCTTCACTTCTCAGAATGGTTTCTTTTCTATGCGTTTTTCCGTTTGCATAATGCAAACCAATCCGCTTGGTACCCCTACTATCGATAAAATCCGCCTGAACGACGACTGCTGTCTTTGAGTTCGAAAGCCCACTCCCTAAGTCACGAAGAATCACTTCGCCATAAGAACTAAGATCGTTATCATAGGACATATAGTAAACGAAAACCCACTCGTACACATTTGCATTTGAGAGAAGCAAGGCAATTCCGAATAAGGGAATCAATAACAATAACAACCACAACTTTGAATTACTCGCGGACTTTTGCATATACCCATTATCCAATTGACAATAATTTATTCAAGACATTTTATGCTTGTGTTGAGATCTGATAACCGGTTTGAAAAACAATTGTATTTTGCTGGGAAAGGAATTATTATGGCCGCCAAAAAGAGCAAACGAGGCACACAATTATGGCTGAAGAATTAATTGGTATAATAGGTGGTTCAGGCCTGGGCGATGCATTGGCCGAGCGTATCACTGACGCGGAGCTTCACGATATCGATACGCCTTTCGGCAGGCCGAGCGCGGGGATTTTAGTCGGCAGGTTCGGCAAAAGGAACATCGCATTTCTTAGCCGTCACGGCAAGGGACACAAACTGCCGCCCAGCGAGGTGCCGTTCGCGGCCAATATCTTCGCCCTGAAAAAGCTCGGCGTCCACACCGTAATAAGCAGTGCAGCCGTTGGTTCGCTTGTCGAGCAAATCGCGCCGGGGGATCTGGTTATCGTCGATCAGTTCATCGATAAAACTTTCAAGCGGACAAGCAGCTTCTTCGATGAATTCGGTGCCGTGCATTGCGAGATGGCTGAACCAACCTGTGGCCGGCTTCGAGAGATGCTTATCGATACGGCAAAAGGTATAGACGTAACGACACATCCGAAAGGTACGTACGTGTGCATGGAAGGGCCTCAGTTTTCCACGCGGGCCGAATCGCTAATGCACAAGGTATGGGGCGGCGATTTGATCGGAATGACCGCCATGCCGGAAGCTAAATTAGCCAGGGAAGCGCAAATCTGCTATGCCCTTGTCGCCCTGGCCAGTGATTACGATTGCTGGAAGCCACACGAGAGCCGGAAAAACAAGCAGACGCTGCTCAAAGAAATCTTAGGAAACTTACTGGCGGCGACGAATAACTGCATGCAACTTATAGAGGCGGTCCTGAGCAGCGAGCACAAACTTGCCGGTGAAGACTGTCACTGTCGAAAGAGTCTCGACCTTGCTGTCTGGACCGACCAGGCTCAGATAAAGGCGGATGACAAAGAAAAGCTGAAAGTGCTTT
>CAZHBL010000260.1:0-7455 GCA_964530105.1 uncultured Pirellulales bacterium
CAGCCGGAATGGGTTCGTACGCAGTCTTGGGGGGAATCGTGAAGTTCCAGACCTTGCCTTTCCATGGACTGTTCGGTTCCGCTTCATTGACCTCGTCGATTCGCCAATAATAAGTTGTCCCTGGAACAAGACCATCCGGATAAGCATATCCGGGAAAGCCGGCAACATAAAATGTCGAGTTCAAGTCCTGGTTGCCTCGGAACAAGTCCGAATCTCGCGTGGCTTCATTAACATCGTCGAAAATGTCGCCCAAATACACATCGTGCGATACGGCCAAATCGCCTGGTTTCCATGAAAGGTTCACCCATGTGCCGGAATACAATACACCATCCTTCGGCCCAGGTCCCGACGCGAATGGGAACGGCTCACCCATCATCGCCCCAAGAATCTCAACCGCACTTAACGCGCGGTTATAGACACGCACTTCGTCGAGAAGGCCACCGAAAGCCTCTGTCCCCTCTGATACCGGATTGCCGTCATTACCAATCCAGGCGAAATCATGAATCGCTGCAAGACCCGTATAGGTCCCGCTCGCAACATCCTCGCCGTTTACATAGACCACGTAGTTACCATTGTCCCAAGTCAGGGCGATATGATACCATATTTCAGTCTGCAAGGTCATGATACCTGTACTAACGGTGTGGGAGCTGCCAAGGCCCAGATCCAGATCCATGGTACCGCCATCCATATACAATTGGATGCGGTTATTATACGAAGGCTGGGTCGTATGACCAAACAAGTAACCAGTCTGCGATGGCTGTGGTGAGGAGAGGTATGCCCAAAGAGCAATTGTTCCTGACGCCGCCGACATACCCGTGCTTGGGAACTCTACATGAGCCGAGCTTGTGCCGTCAAACAACAAGGCACCCCCGGATTTGCCCCCCTCGGGCTGCCACTCTACATTGTCTGATAGAGTTCCGTCGTTGTCCCCCCCGGCACTATCTGCCGCAGTCGTACCAGATGATTCGTTAAAGTTCCAGTACCCGATAAGCCCATCCTGACCATAGGCATGAGAAGGCGCCATGAGCAGCCATAACACTACGACAAAAAAACTTAAACAAAGCGGTTTTCTACACATAAAAATCCTCCTTCTTAAGAAAAAGTGTAACGGTTAACAATGTTTTAGTTATTCACTAAAATACCCATCGTCTTCACTAAACATTAGATTCTTTGACCTTAATCAAGAATTTAGATCTGAACGACATTGCTTTTCACAGTTTCGTTTTGTCCTCCTTTGTGGCCCGTATTAGTTGGTTAATCAGAAACAAAACCCAAAGTATCCAATAATATTTTTATCATAATTTTATGCTTCTGTCAAGAAATATACGTCGGATGTTAAGTTTTACTGTGAATAATCGTGCAAAAATGCGGAATTTGAGCCTTTTCGGTCGACTGTCATGAGCTATGAATCCAGCAGGGCCATAACTTCGAAACCATCGAATCCAATCCATTTGGGTATCCATCCTATTCACCCGGATTGTTTTCATTAATTTTGTCAAAAGAACGTCTGATAAAAAATTTGTTAGACAGCAGCGTAACGAGTAGCAATTACTTTTTTCAGAAATCTGATTAATTTGCCCAAATATTCTAATCTATCCAATTTAACATTGCCGATAAGACATATCATTGATGGAATGACTATTTAAGGAGATTGAAACTATGCAGGCTTTAATTGAGCAGCGAAAAAATAGCCGGAGCAGTGTTTCCTGGCCTGTCAGCGTTTGGATACCGGAAGCGAACAGGTTCGTTAACGGTAGGAGCTGTAATATCAGCAAGACAGGTGTCTTTATCACACTACCGGTAACGGCACCCATCAGGACGGGCCATCTCGTGGAGCTGAATTTCCCACGCACAGAGAGTCTGGCAAAGGAAAAAGGGCAATTTGCCCGTATCAAAACCGGCAAAATTGTCAGGGTAGACCGAACAAATCTGCTCGAAAATGCAGAGATTGGCGTTGGCATCGCCTTCGAGTAAATAATCAAACACTCTTTTGGCATTGTAATTTATATAATTTGATGGGCAGTGAAGAGTCTGTGGCTATCGGACGAGCGGGGCAGTGGAAAAGCAAAGACTGGTGACCGTAAGTATGTCTTCAGTCTTTTTTTATTTACACACCGGAGAATATGTTGGCCTGGAAGGCTTAATCATCTGTTAACACTCAATTGAAGGCTCATCACATCCGGGGGAAAATCCGTGCAATCCGAGCAATCCATTATTAAAATGAAGTCTATGAAATCTCTGCTCAAAGAAAGAAATATACTTAATAAGCTGGAATCTGCAAAACCTCGTGACCGAACAAGATAAAAATTGCCTCCTGCGAATCCGTGATTGCGGGCTCGCCGATTACCGTCAAATCCTGTATATCCAGCAACTGTTACGCGAAAAGAGGCAGCAAAACGAGATACCGAATACCGTCCTGATCGTTGAGCATCCTGCGGTCATCACTCTTGGTGCCCGGCAGAGTTCCAACAAACTCTTAGTCAACCGGGAGGATCTGACACAAAAGCATATCGACGTCGTGGATGTCCGCAGAGGCGGCGGCACAACGGCTCACAATCCGGGCCAGTTGGTTTTTTATCCGATCCTGAACCTGCAGAAAACAGGCCTTGGAATCAACGAATACATCAGAGAGCTGGAAGCAATCGGCGCAGAATTACTCGAGCAATTAGACGTCCACAGCACGAGGCGAAAAGGTGCCCCCGGTTTATGGATCGGCGAGAGGAAAATCGCCTCTGTCGGCGTACGCGTGTCGAGATATATCACCTATCACGGCATGGCAATCAACATCCAAAACGACCTGAGCATTTTCGATTTCATCGTACCGTGCGGCCTTGACAATGTCGAAATGACATCAGTGCTGAAGGAAACCGGCAAACACCACTCAATGAATAAAATAAAGCAAAAATTAGCCGAATTGCTCACAGAGCACTTTTCATCGAACGAAAAATAGAATGCAGCAAGACAAAGCACAAAGCACGAAATCAAAAAGCCGCAGGCTGCCCCCCTGGCTCCGCAGGCCTTTGCCGACCGACGGCAGTTTCCAGCACACCAGGCAAGTCCTCGACTCTCTGGGTCTGCAGACGATTTGCAGCAATGCAAACTGTCCCAATCGAGGCGAGTGTTGGTCGAGAGGAACGGCAACAGTCCTGATTCTGGGTAACATCTGCACGCGAAATTGCAAATTCTGCTCGGTAGCTACCGGCAGGCCCGAACCGCCGGACAAAACCGAGCCGTCCCGACTGGCCCAAATGGCAAAACAAATGCAATTGAAATACCTGGTCATAACCAGCGTCGACCGCGACGATTTGCCGGACGGCGGCGCCGGCCACTTTCGAGATTGCATCGACAGTGTCAGGCGGCAGTGTCCGGATATGAAATTTGAGATACTCACGCCCGACTTTCGCAATTGCCAGGCCCGTGCCCTGCAAATTCTACGTGGCTCACTGCCGTTCGTATTCGCCCACAACGTGGAAACGGTCCCTTCGCTGTACCCGGTCGCCAGAACCGGCGGAGACTATCAACAATCCCTGAATCTGCTGAAAATGGCAAAGGAGCAATATGACCAGGTCCAGACGAAATCCTCAATCATGCTCGGACTTGGTGAAAACGACGCCGAGGTTGAGCAGGTCTTAAGGGATTTGTGCGATGTCGGCTGCAACAGAATAATTATCGGCCAATACCTCAAGCCTTCGAAAGATTCGCTCGATGTTGTCGAATACATAACTCCTGCCAAATTCGATTGGTGGAAACAAAAAGCAATTGAACTGGGATTTTCATGGGTAATTTCCGGGCCCTTTGCCCGCAGCTCATATTTTGCAGAGCGGCAGAGTGCAGAGTAACTACGCTTTAACTACATCCAATCATTCTTATCGGACATTTCTCTAACTCGTTCAGGAAGCCCTTAATGCTTTATGAGAAGCATAAGCATTTTTGCCTCTACTCCAGATATTTCGTATACTTTAGTAGGAGATATTAAGTCACCGGAAAGTCTTTAAGTGACGTTTTACAACGGGGGGAAAAAATGACACGCGTAAGCAAATCAACTCACTCAAAGTATCGGGGTGCTGTGCTTATCATATCCATGATATTTCTGGTTATCTTTTCAGCGCTGGCTGTCTCGATAGCCACACTATCCGGCACCAACGTCCAGATCGCCAATAACCAGCGCAATGCCGATCGCGCCAGGGCATGTGCCGAATCAGGATTTGACGTTATTCGCTTCTGGCTAAACCAGGTTTCGATACCCGGGACGACACTCGAGGCCGATAGATTCAATCAAATTGCAGGCTCGCTGCAAAACGAGCTGACAACCAATTCTATCACAAATGTCGCTGCTTCCTACAACGGCTCAGCTATAACCATCCCAAGCGTCACGCTGGATTCCGCAAACGCAAGCAGTTTCTTCTCAACAATTACACAACTCGATACCGATACAGTCCAGATCGATGTCACCGGTACCTACGGCTCGATAACTCGTACGATAAGAGCAAACTACGTTATCGGCGAAAGAGCAAATAATGTCTTTGACTTTGGCGTAGCAACGAAAGGCCCTTTATCGCTGTCAGGTAATATCGAGCTCGATGGCGTTAACGTATCCGTTGAGGCGAGCGTTTATATCGAAAGCGAGAACTCCAATCTCGCCCTATCGATCATCGGCAACTCGCAAATCGCCGGTGACGTAAGCATCGTTAATCCCATTGCCAGCGTTGACCTCCAGGGTGGCAAAGCCGGCATAGGTGGTGAAACAGGTCAGGACGCCGTAGACAACCACGTATCGTTCGGTGTTGCGCCGAGCGAGTTCCCCGAACCGAATCCGACTCTGTTCGAACCCTATGTGACTTCCATAGTCGACGCCAACACAGACACTTCTGCAGACGCCACTTTCGAGAACATCAGAATAGTCGCAAACACAAATCCGACCTTCTCCGGCCACGCAACACTGAAAGGCGTTATATATATCGAAACACCCAATGTGGTTGAGTTCACCGGAAGCACAGATGTCACCGGCATCATCGTCGGAGACGGAGATATTGGAGATAATTCCGGCACAAATCAGATCATATTCCGCGGCAACGTTGACAGCCACCCCGTCACCGAACTGCCGGAGGAGGCCCAGTTCGATGGGCTTCATGATCAGACGGGCACGTTTGTAATGGCTCCGGGTTTTCATGTATCGTTCGGCGGCAGTTTCAGTGCGCTATGCGGCGCTATAGCCGGCAACGGCGTAGAATTCTTCGGCAACGCCGGTGGAACAATCAACGGCTCTGTCCTCAACTACTCCGACGTAGAAATGACGCTGTCGGGTAACAGCGACCTGTTCTTCAACCGTTCCGGCTTAACCGAAGTCCCGGCCGGCTTTGAGCCCGAAATAATATTGGATTACAATCCATCTTCATATTCGGAAGTGTTGTAATAGGACGCACACTATATATCAAGCTACACAACAGTACCTTAACCTGGCTGTGCCAAATAATCCCTACCAGTCGTTAGCGCTATCACCAGCTTCACTCGGCCGCTTTGGCTATTTTGCATGTGGGGCAAATATTTCTTATACTTTTATTAGGAAATAGAAGTTACTAAAAACTCGTTAAATGGGGGCCTTTATTTGGAGGGAAGAAAAATGGCACCCGTAAAAAAGTCAAATCACTTAAAGCACAAGGGCACTGTGCTTATCGTAGCGATGATCTTTGTTGTCATATTTTCCGCCCTGGCTGTCTCCATGGCCGCGATGTCAGGCGCAAACTTGCAGCTCGCCTCGAACCAGCACAAGGCCAATTCTGCTTTATCAGCAGCCCAATCCGGCCTGGAATGTGGAAGATATATCATAGCAAACACACCTCTGCAAAGCACCGCACAAAATACGGTCACTGTTGCGGAGGCCGACACAGCGTGGAACACACTATGCACATGGGTGCAGAACCAGCCCTGGGTGAGCGGACAGGCACAGCAAACGGCAACCGATATTACCACACCTGCCATAAACTTCGGAGCTGCAAATACTTCTTTTCAGGTCAGGTTTCATCGAACCGATACTCATACGGTCAAGATGGAAGGCCTCGGAGCAGATGGACAGGTTACAAGACACGTCGCTTTAGACACGGTTATTGCAAAAGACAACGAAGTTCTGACTTATGCCCTCGCCAGCAGGGGTCGAATGTGGCTCACCGGAAATTCGACCATCCACGGGGATGTTTTCAGTAATTGGAATCGCCCGGAGATATCGCCCTTTAACATGACCAGCGATTCAGCCGTACTTGGCACTGTTAACACAGTCTTGACCCTCCCGCAAATCGAGGCGCAGAGTTACCAGTTGGAGACGCTCAACGCAGATGGTAATCCGATTGACGCAAATGGTATTCCATTGGACAACAACTATGGAGACCGCTATTACGGCGCTTCGGATGAAATTCAGGCCTATCACGAAGGTATAAATTACGGACAACCATACCAGGACATGCCGGGTATGGACATAGCTGATTACAACACCGATGCGTATGATTCCGGTCTGGCAACTATACCTTCGTGTCCGCCCGCGCTCAGGGAGGTCGAATACTTCCCTCATGCATCTTCGGCCAATGGTGGCTACAGTATGCCGAGGGACGGAACGCCGAGCCACACATCGAACAAAAAGCTTACTCGTTATGTTTACGAGAACCAGACTTTTACCAACGCACGATTGCCCAACAACTACAATGCATTATTCAGAAATTGCACTTTCGAAGATGTTCTATACATCGATTGCTCCAAGACCGGCAGCTCATACTATAATAACGTCCGGTTTGAGGACTGTACTTACAATGGCGTGATCGTAACTGATACGCCTGACACATTCAAATGGGTAGATAATTGCCTATACTTTACCGGTACCGCCACTTTCGAAAACAAATCCAGCATACAGGAAGCCACGATCCTCGCGCCACATTTCAACGTGAACCTCGGAAATACAAATCCACAGCAAAGCGAGAACAACGTGCTAACCGGCGCGATCGTAGGGGGCATTGTCGACGTGCGAGGCAACGCACAAATTTACGGTACCATTATATCGATGTGCGATACGACGCAATGGTCGTCGGGATACGTGACAAATATTGGCGCCACTCTTGATGATGGAGGTTCCGAGACAACTGAGCTGGGCGACATCGGCGTGATCGGTATTACGCCGGACAAAGATCAAATGCTGCCGAGCGGTATCACAAGCCCCATTATTATTAAGCCTTTGAAAAACACTTATTCCGAAGGAGCATAACAGGAGCAAATCAAAAAAGTGAATTGGAACAAAACTCTCGATTATATGAAAAGGTGAGCGAAATGAAGGAATCAGTTTTGAGTATCCTGGCATTCATATTGCTGGTAACGGTATTTTCGATAGTCGCTTTAACAGCGAGCTGGACAGACAATTCCGCTGATAACCAGGTTAGTTATTTAAGCGACGACTCAAATGAGTCCAAACCCAAC
>CAZHBL010000261.1:0-7434 GCA_964530105.1 uncultured Pirellulales bacterium
GAAGCAGTCGTTCAGGCCGGCGACGCTGAGAAATCGCAGGCTCTCGGCCAGATCGGCTTCAATGCAGTCGATAAGCGTCCTGTCGGCCGGCAGAGGAATCTCGACAAGGTCAATCCTATCGCCGGCGGGCACGGCCTTCTGAAGCTCGCCCAGCAGGACGCTCTTGCCGGCGCCGGATGGACCGGTGAGACAGACGATGTCACCGCTTTCGATTTCGAGCCGGCACGAGTGCATGAAACGCTGCTGACTAAGCCTCTCGGCCGTCAGACCGAACATCCGGCAGACCGAGGCGATCCTGCCGGTGACGGTGCCCCGCCATTTGAAAGTTTTTGAAATGCAGTACGTTGCCATAGCTTCTCCTTCTTATTGTGATTATTGCTAACGAAACTCAACATTAGCCGGTCCGACGCTGCTGTGCGGTTACGATGCTTCGGATTTCGGCGAGGGTCTCGCGAACGCAGTAATAACTCCGGCGTCTCTTTGCCGCGATCTGCCTCATCGACAGGCCCATCAGGTAGTAATCCTTCGCGACCGCGAGCTGCCGGCCGGTCAGTTTGTCACGGTTTCTCAGGCAGTCGATATACGTGCCGTCTGTGAGCCGTTGTGTAATTGCGCGTATCCTCCGGGCGACACATGCCTCGCTGGCACCGCGGATACGGGCGATCTGACGGATGCTGTTGCCGTGCTCGATATACATGGTCATCAGCACCTTATCCGTTCCGCTAAGCAGATTCAGCCTGCCCCGTAACAGCTCGATCCCGCCTCGATGCAGGCCCCTGGTGATGTTTGTCTGCTCGCCGATATTTTCATGAACTCGTTTCATTGCCAATCCCCCTGCCCTGTCATAGAATCCGCCATTGAGCGTGCTTTGTCAACAAAATATGTTAAGTAAATATCATACATAAGAATAATATTACCTCAATATACAACTATGTCAACTATTTTGTTTGATTTTTACGTAATTTTTTCAAATATTTGTCAAATCGCGGGTTTATGCTCTGCAATCGCATACTTTTTTACTTGAATCCTGACGCTTTAATGGGATGATTAGACAAAGAAATGTGAAGAATCAGGATTCGTATTTGGAGTGAAACGCCATGAAAGTACTGGTTTTGAACGAAGTAAAACAGCCGCTGGTCCTGCAGGAGTGGCCCGGCCCGAATGCCGGCGAGGGCCAGGTCATCGTCAAGCTAAGGGCGGCGGCACTTAACAGACGCGATTACTGGATTACGCAGGGACTGTACCCGGGGATTCGCTGCCCTGTCATATTAGGCTCGGACGGTGCCGGAACCGCGGACTTTAAGGAAAAAGATGTTATCATCAATCCCGGCTATAACTGGGGGCAGCGACAGGAAGCTCAGGGCGGCGATTTCAAAATCCTCGGCACGCCGGATGATGGCACTTTTGCCGAGCAGATCGCCGTGCCGCAGCAGCAACTGTTCACCAAGCCGGAGCATCTGAGCTTCGAGCAGGCGGCGGCACTTCCTTTGGCAGGCCTTACGGCGTACCGGGCGCTCTTCAAACAGGGTAGGCTGCAAAGCTCGCAGACGGTCGTTATCACGGGCATCGGCGGCGGAGTGGCGTGTATCGCGCTTCAGCTCGCAGTCGCGGCCGGGGCTACCGTTATCGTGACATCGTCCTCGCAGGCCAAGATCGACAAGGCACTGGCCATGGGAGCGGCGGCGGGATTCCTCTATACTGCCGAAGGCTATGCCGCACAAGTCAACGAGCAATTCGGCCCGGTCCACCTGATTATCGACGGGGCCGGAGGAGACGGTTACGGCGAGCTTATCGATATGGTCTGCCCCGGCGGCAGAATCGTCAGCTATGGGATAACCGCCGGGCCGTCAACGAAACTGGAGCTGCGGAAGGTATACTGGAAACAATTACACCTGGTCGGCTCGACGATGGGCTCGCCGGAAGATTTCGCCGCAATGCTCGATATGGTCAAAAAGCACAAAATCCAGCCGGTCATCGACGAAGTGTTCGCCCTGAGCGACGGCAATAAGGCGTTCGAGAAAATGAACGTCTCATCGCAGTTCGGTAAACTCGTGCTGCGGGTAAGTGACAAATAACAAAAGAGAAGAAGGTTCAAAAATGGACGGTACAGGCGATCGATTCCAGCGTGAAACGAAGTACGACCCGGGAAAAATGTCCGGCCACAGGCTCGACTGGGCAGCAAAGCCGGATTTGTATAAGGAGTATCCTCATGCTCAGAAGATCGAGCTGCCGGCGTTCGAGCCGGGCCAGCCCATGAGCCTGGATAAAACGCTGCGGCAGAGAAAGAGCGTTCGCGATTACCAGGACAGGCCAATCAGTATGGGCCAGCTCGCGCATTTGCTATGGGCATCGACCGGCATTCAGCGAATCGAGGACGGCTACGAATTCCGCACGGCACCTTCAGCGGGCGCCCTGTATCCGATAGAGACCTACGTGGTCGCCAATAACGTCAAGTCCCTGGAGCCCGGCGCCTATCATTATGCAATCCGGGCTCATCAGCTCGAACAATTAGAGCAGCGTGACCTCCGGCGGCAAATCGCAGCCGCGGCCCTCGGTCAGGGAATGTGCGCTACAGCCGCGGTGGTCTTTATCTGGACCGCGGTATTCGAACGCTCCAAATGGAAGTACGGCCAGCGGGCGTACCGTTATATCTATCTCGACGCCGGCCATATCGCCGAGAATCTCGCTTTAGCGGCTGTTAGCCTGAACCTCGGCACCTGCGAGATCGGCGCCCTCTACGACAACCATGTAAACGCCATCATCGGCATAGACGGCACCGAAGAAAGCACAATCTGCATGGCCGCCGTCGGCATCCCCCAGTAAAGGTAAACGCGATTGTCACACAGGAACCGAACATCCCCCGGTTAAAATTTCTCATTTTCAGGCAATTTCCTATATAGGAAATATGGCTTTTTTAGGAAAATGCCTGGTTTTATGATGTAAAATTGATTTTTTCGTAGATTTTTATTACATTTGATTATGTCCGGATTAGGTATTAGGAATGATAGATGCGTGATATGGATGAGCTTTTTGCCGCACTTGGTCGGTCGAAGTTTCGCAGCCGGTTTCGGCTTTCCGGCAAGGAAGCGGAGTATCTCAGGGATAAGGGCCTGGCGACAATCCTCCAGCACGCCCGGGATTTTGTGAAAAAGCGGCTGGCTGATGCCGAGCCGGCTAATGACGGCAAACAGACGCCTATGAGGAACTATCCGGTATTTGTCGCTCAGCATGCAACCGGGACCTGTTGCCGGGGTTGCCTGGCCAAATGGCACGGCATCCCGAAGGGCAGGCCGCTCACGCAGGAACAGATAGACTATATCGTCGAGGTTCTCAGGCGCTGGCTGGCCGGGCAGAACACTCAGCAGCAGGCTTACCGCCGGGAATGACTTTGCTGAATATTGTCCGAAAAAAACCTTTGCATTCGAACGCCGGGCACCTATACTGGATTTTTATAAGACAGGAAAATGTAGCTTGAAGGAGTTCTGTGAAAGACTAAGACGATGGATACGAAGCAGGGAAGGAGTCCTAAAGTAGTCGTAATCGGCGGCACGTATGTTGATATGGCGATACGCTGCGGCCAAATACCAACACCCGGGCAGAGCGTGACCGGTTCCGCTCTTTCATACACAACCACCGGTCCGGGGCCTAATCAAGCTGTTGAAGCTGCGTTGTGCGGCTGCGATGTGCACCTAATAAGCAAAGTGGGCGGAGATCCCTTTGCTCAAATGACCCGGAACATTCTGACCGAGTACAAAGTCGGTACGGAATATGTCTACACGGCCGAAGCCAAAAACACCGGCGTTATCGTCACGTTCGTGAACGCCAAAGGCGAAAACGCATCCTGTTATTATCCCGGCGCCAACAGCGCCTTACAGGCCCTGGATATCACCGAAGCCGAACAAATAATATCTGAGGCCGACGTCTGTTTGATTCACGGCCAGTTGCCACAGGAAGCGATCATCAGTGCCCTTCGCTGCGCCGAATTGTACGGCGTTAAAGTCATCCTCAATCCTGCCAGACCGCTGGAGCAGCAGGACCAGACAACCAGCGATCTACCCATCGAATATTTCAAAGCAAATATTCTGATTCCGAACCTCTATGAGGCAGCTGAGATTACCGAGCAGTCAGCGGCAAACATTCGTACCGCCAAGCTAATCGGCTCGGACCTGGTCGCCCGCGGCGTGGACTACGCCGTCATTACAATGGGCAGGCGAGGCTGCATGGTCGTGGACAGAAACAATGCCGATCATATTCCCGCGTTCGAAATCGAACTTGTCGACCACACCGGCCGGGGAGATGCTTTTGCAGGAGCATTGGCCGCTTATTGTGCCGTCGAAAATGATGTACGAGCGGCGGTAAAGTTTGCCTCGGCAGCCGGAGCACTGGCCTGCACAAAATTCGGTTCAATCGAAGCGCTGCCAACGAAAGCTGATATTATAGAGTTGCTGCAAAAAGAAGACATCGGTTAACAGTAACGTACGGGTCTGTACGTAACTCTCAGTCCTTTGGTTTGATAAGCAGATACTGTGGACTTTGTTCGGCGCGTATGTTCAGGTGTTCTGTTTTCCAGTTGATGATGACTTTGGCGCCGTAGATGTCGACGAGGGTGACCTCGGTCGGATCTATCGGCAAAGTGACATTGTGCTTCGCGCCCAGGGTCCAGAAGGCAACCGCCTCGCGATTGCCGCTAGTCAGCTTGAAGGCAAAGTCATTTTCATTGCCGAGATTGAGTTTCTGCTGGATCGAATAGCCGGCAAGAGTCGATGACAGAACCTTAGCGGCAAGATACGCCGCCTTGGGATTCAGGTCATGTTTGACCGTTCCGAATTGATGCTCCCGCTCGTTGGGGTCCGTGCCGTCGTTCTTCCAGTCATACCAGATGCTGACTGGGATTTTCTGATATGAGTTTGTCAGGAACATCCGCACCAGGTAATCGGCCTGCTGCTGTTCGGTCAGGCTGGATTTGTCCCAGTTGATGTTCGAGTATCCCCACTCACCGGAGATGACGGGGATCTGTTTTCCCGCCGGGGCGTAACGCGCGATTAGTCCGCGGAGTTTGGCGTAGTCCTGGATTACCGTCTCCGGAGGTTGCGAGCGGTATGGATGGACGCTGAGGACATCAATCCACTTAAGAAGGCCATTTTTGAAACAGCCCTCGAACCATCCAAGGGGTATCTGCGAAGTAGCGCCGGCAAGAACCTGGCCGCTCGGATCGGCTTGTCTTACACGTGGAGCGACCGCCTCGACAAGCTTGCTGTAATCATCCATGCTGGGCTGCGGGCGCCAGAACTGCTCGATGTTCGCTTCATTCCATACTTCCCAAAGGATTCCTTTGCCGGCGTATCTGTTAGCGGCAGCTTCGGCAAAATCTGCGAACGCTTTACGCCCGGCTTCGGTGCGGACTGACCTGTCCGATTCGTACAGCTCGTTGCTGTAGTCGAGAATATACAGGACACGAATGCCGAGTTCTTCGCATCCGAGAGTTAAAGAGTCGTAGCCCGATCCCTTGAAATCGTAGACGCCTTTGGTCCGCTCGATGCGCGACCAGGCAAGGTCCATTCGAATAAACTTGAATCCTGCATTGGCGATCATTTTAAGATCTCGCGGCAGGCCTGTGAAGTGGATATTGACGCCGATGCCGTCGGATATGGCCGGACCCGGCAGCGATTCGGCGCCCATAACCGCAGGCGGAAAAGCTCCGATGAGCAGAAACAGAACCGCCGTGAAGAAAAACAAAAGCCGAATATGCAAAAATGAGCGAGGAGAAATGTATTCTGTCTTCTGCAACCTGTATTCTGTATTTGGACTCATCTTCTACCTTTCAACTACGATTAGCCCGCCCGACGCCCACAGTGGCGAGCGATATAGCAGGATCGGTCCGCGAACTGCCATTTCCGCGTAAGCAGATTCTTGAACCGGCAATAATATACAACAGATGCGCAGATATGTCAAACACCAAGCCGGTCACTCAGAAAAGAGATGGAGTTGCCTGGTGAGCCGCCTTGCAGAAGGATGCTGAAAAAGAATGATCGTGAGTTAAAATAGACAAAAATACAACAGATTTTCAACCAAAAGCGTGGGTAGCTGAAAACTAAAATCGGAAATTTGAAAAAATTTTTTATTGCATACCACTCAAGGGCTTATAGCAAAATCACTGTCTACAATTTTGTAGATTTTCGCATCAAACGCGCAGGTAGCTCCAATTATGGGGGGCGATGATATTCGCCCGGCGGAGCCGACGGCAAGGCGAAGCTGCCCAAAGCTGGCCCGGTTGACTCAAAAGTGAATATGTGCCACCGTGTTGTCATTCTGAGCGGAACATAAGTGGAGCAAAGAATCTCAACGCCTCTGAATAATTGACTGATACTTAATACAACACCACCAGCTTCGAGATCCTTCGCTTCGCTCAGGATGACAAAAGGAAGCGGAGAAAGGATGACAAGTAGCCAAGGCGTGACAATTGAATACGGGAGAGTAAAGCATGGGATTTGAACTTGATATATTCGAAGATAAGTCACTCGAAAGCGATTACCTTGAGTGGCTCATCGATACGCAGTCGGTCGATATCCAGAAACACTTCGGGCGGCTGTGGGATTACTATGCCAACCCGAAGGTCGAGACGGCCGGTTCCGCTGCGGCCGACAGGAAGGTAAACGAATCCGGGCGTTGTTACGTGCAGGCTCAGGAATACGGCCTGCCGGCAAGAATCACCGGACTTATGCACACCGGCCGGGCGGGAATCTTCGGCGCAAGGCCCGTCAACGAAGTGCAGCGAAAAGAGGTTGTCATCGAGAACGACATCGCATGGCGGATCAACGCGGCGGTCGATTTCCTGTTCGGCAAGCCCATAACATTCGTTTCCAAATCGCCGGATGAGCTAAAAAGTGCAGAAATCCAAAGCATCTTAAAGGCATTGTTCGCGGCTAACGGCGATATCGGATTCTTTCAGGACATGGCGGTGCTCGGAAGTGTCTACGGCTTTGTCGATTGTTTCGTCAGGCCTGGCGATAAAATCATCGAACGCATCACTTCTTCCTCCTCACAAACCCTCTCAGCGGACCGATGCTACGCGGGGTCCCTCGATGATGTGCTGCAGTTCGCGCAGACAATCGAACTTGAACTGATCGAGGCGCCAAGAGCACTGCCTGTCCTGGAAGAAAACGATTACAAAAAGATACAGTATTATGTGCAGCACTTCGGGCAGAAGAAAAACACCCTGAGCAGGAAGAACTCGTTTCTTGCAAGACTCCTTTCGAGCGGCACACAGGCCGGCGACAATCGCAGGGTAGTAGCCGTCACCGAGATCACCTCGGCGAATGCATGGCAGCGATACGAAGACAAGCAACTCGTCGCCGAGGGCCTGATGCCGTGGGGCTTCTTGCCGGTCGTGCATATCCAGAACATCGCTCAGCCGTACTACTACGAAGGTATAAG
>CAZHBL010000262.1:0-7429 GCA_964530105.1 uncultured Pirellulales bacterium
AAAATCGACAATCTATCAAAGGACATCCCATGATTACACTCCGCAACATCCAGAACATACCGGCATTCGTTATCATGGCCGGATTGGCGTTCTTGGTCATGTCTGCTGTAGCTGGCTGCGCTGGTCACGGACTGGAACCACGCACCGCGTATAACGAAAAAACTCCCAATGCTGACGGCTTTATACAGCATTGGCTCATTCTTGAACCGATCAGCGCCAACGGACTCACCGACAGCGCCGTCCAGACGGCCGTCAAACGTGAGTATTTTCCCGACCAGTTCACTGTGATTCCGCACGATGGTGACAAGGTGACGGTCAACGACGGGGAAATCACATGGCATGCCGTCGACACGAACGAATACAACGTTAATCTCTATTACTTCGCCTACGGCTACGGCAAGCGGACATCTAACGTCCTGTTTTGGGCCGTCACCATCGTAAACTGCCCGAAGGAGATGCCTGGTGTGCGCCTGGCCATCGGCTCCAACGCGGCTTCCGTCTGGTGGGTCAATGGCAAGGAAGTCATCGGCATCTACGGCGACCGCCAAACTGTCATCGACGACGGCGTCTCAAAGCGTTTGACGCTCAAGAAAGGGCCAAACGTCGTTCGCTGTGCCATCGTCAACGGCGGCGGAGCCACCGATTTTTGCGCACGTTTTCTCGACAGTGAAGATAAACCACTGAAGGGATTCACCGTGAGAGTTGGTGACGCCAGAAAGTGAGACAACTAATGAATCGTATTATTTGATAATATAAACTCTTTTTAAGAAAGGCCAACTGATGAAAAAATCTATCCTTATCCATCTTGCCGTCTCGATACTACTGACTGGCAGCACTCTTTTTGCTTCTGCGGCTGAGACGCCCCCCAAAACCCAGCCTGCTGCAACAGCAACGGTACCTGCGGATACTCCCAAGGTGCCCTTTGATACGCCGCTCCAATGGAAGTCCACTGGTATACTCATCAGTCCTATTTCCGATGAAACGCACACTATCGTATCCGTCAAAGACCCGACGATCGTCCATTACAATAACCTGTGGCACATCTACGCGACCGCCTACTCGACGTCCGCCAGAACATGGTCCATGGTTTACCTGAACTTCAAGGACTGGTCCGAGGCCCCCAAGGCCAAGTTGACCTATATTGATGTCAATCCGAATTTAAGAGGATATCATTGTGCGCCGCATCTTTTCTATTTCACCCCGCACAAAAAGTGGTACTTAATCTTCCAGTCGCAACAGCCGCAATATTGCACAACCGATGACATTTCCAAACCTGAGACTTGGACAGCCCCGAAAAACTTCTTTGCCAGAATGCCTTCGAGCGCTCCGCGGCTTCCGATCGACTATCATATCATCTGCGACGATACGCATGCGTATCTGTTCTTCACTGGTGACGACGGTCGCTTCTATCGTAGTCGGACCAGGATCGAGGACTTCCCCAATGGTATGGGTGAAATCGAGATTGCCATCCAAGGCAACCGAAATAACCTTTTCGAGGGGAGCATGACATATAAGATCAAGGGGACCGATACTTATTTGACCATCATCGAGGCCCTGAGCCCGGCAAGATACTACCGCGCCTGGATATCCAACGATCTCAATGGCCAATGGACACCCGTACCAGGGGCCGACTCATGGGCAACGCCCTTCGCAGGGATCAACAACGTTACCTTCGAAGAGAGCGTGGAGCCCTGGACAAGGGATATCAGCCATGGAGAGTTGCTTCGAGACGGATATGACGAAACACCGACCATTGACCCTAATAACATGCGGTTCCTTTACCAGGGGCGTGATCCGAAAAGTGGTGGGAATTACAGCCTGTTACCGTATCGACTCGCTCTGTTGACATTGGATCGTTCCAACGAGGAGGACTAATCCCATGATTTCAATAAAAACCTATACCTCGAAACTGAATTTAGCGGTTTTTCTGACCATTACGATGGCCGTTTCCGTTTTCACTGCTGATTCCAAGGTTGCAGTGACGTCAGAGCAGCCGATAAAACTTTTCCCTTTAAGAGACATAAGGTTGCTCGAGAGTCCTTTTTCCGATGCGGTCAAGATCAATCGTCAATATCTCCTGGCCCACGATCCCGACCGGTTGCTTGCGCCGTTCCGGCGTGAAGCGGGGCTGGAGCCCAAGGCACGGCCATACGGCAACTGGGAGAGCAGTGGACTCGACGGACACACTGCCGGACACTATCTTTCGGCGCTTTCGCTGATGATGGCGTCGAGAGCCGATCCGAACAGGGAGTTCCATCGTCGCCTCGATTATATGATCGACGAACTCGCGGATGTCCAAAAGGCCAATGGCAACGGTTACATCGGGGGTATCCCGGGGAGCAAAGACTATTGGAAGAATGTCGCCGAAGGCCATGTCGAGCTCATGCGGAATAAATGGGCACCCTGGTATAACCTCCATAAGATGTTTGCCGGACTTCGGGATGCGTACCTGGAAGGAGGCAACGAAAAGGCGCGTGATCTCCTCGTTGGCTTCGGAGACTGGTGCGAACAGGTCACGTCCGGCCTGACCGACGCACAGATGCAGCAAATGCTCGGTACGGAGTATGACGGCATGAACGAGGTGCTGGCCGATATCTATGCGATTACCGGAAACAAGAAATACATCGAGTTGGCCAAACGCTTCAACCACCGGGCCGTTTTCGAGCCCCTGGAGAATCACCAGGACAGGCTCACCGGCCTTCACGCCAACACCCAGATTCCCAAGATCATCGGCATGGAATGTATTGCGGCCTTGGTCCACGATGAAACGTTGCACACCGGCGCCGAGTTCTTCTGGGAAACGGTTACGCAGAACCGCAGCGTGGCCTTTGGTGGCAACAGCGTCAGTGAGCATTTCAATGATCCCAAGGACTTCGGCCGCATGATCGGGCACCGGGAGGGACCGGAGACCTGCAATACCTACAACATGCTCAGGCTCACCGAGCTACTTTTTAAGGCGGAACCCAAGGCCGCCTATGCCGACTATTACGAGCGTGCCCTTTATAACCATATCCTGGCCTCCATCAATCCGAAGCAGCCCGGCTACGTCTATTTCACCCCGATCCGCCCGGACCACTACCGGGTGTATTCCCAGCCCGAGCAGGCATTCTGGTGTTGCGTCGGCACCGGCATGGAGAATCCCGGAAAATACGGCGAGTTCATCTATGCCCGGGCCAGGAACGGGGTGTATGTGAATCTCTTTATCCCCTCGGAACTTTCGGTGCCTGATGACGGAATGGTTCTGAGACAGGAGACGACGTTCCCTGATGAAGAGCGTACGCAGCTTAATCTTCAACTCAAGAAACCCACCACCTTCACACTGAATATCCGCCATCCCGCCTGGATCGATGCGGGCGATTTCGCGGTCAAGATCAATGGGCGGTCTGTTGCCGTCGAGTCAACTCCGTCTTCCTACGCCTCGATTCGACGGGAATGGAAGAACGGTGATACGGTTGACGTGGAGCTTCCGATGCACACGCGAGTGGAGCATCTGCCCGACGGCTCCGATTGGGTGGCCATCCTGTATGGCCCGATCGTGCTGGCCAAGCCCGACGGCACTGACAATATGAACGGTCTGTTTGCCAACGAGGGGCGCATGGCGCACGTGGCGCATGGTCCGATGATTCCGCTCGATAAGATTCCGGCCCTGCTCACAACGGAAGAGGAGTTGATCAAACATGTGGTTCCTGAACCTTCGGCCGGGCAGCTTCATTTTCGTATCATGGATGTGATCGAGCCGGCTGAGTCCAAGGGCTTGCCGCTGATACCGTTCTTCAGGCTGCACGAACGACGCTATCAGATGTACTGGCAACTCACAACCGCCGAGCAGATTGCGGCGAAAAAGGAAAAACTCGCCGACGAGGAGCGTGCCCGCGCTGCCCGCGAGGCCGCCACAATCGATCAGGTTTCGATCGGGGAACAGCAACCGGAGGTGGAGCACGAATTCAAAGGCGAGAGAACGGAGACGGGGATTAACGAAGGACGCCGCTGGCGTCATGGTTCCTGGTTCCAATACACCCTCGATACGCATGGAGAAAGTGCGGTCGACCTCGAGGTGACCTATTGGGGTGGTGACAGAGGTCGCAAGTTCGATATTATGGCCAATGGTATGCGGATTGCCTCTGAGGAGTTAAAGGGAAGCAAGCCCAACAAATTTCTTGTTAAGCGCTATTCCATTCCGGAATCCGTGCTCCAGGCAATTCCCGACGGACGTGTGACCATTAAATTCGTAGCTACCCAGTGGCTGGCCGGCGGGGTTTATGATGTGCGCCTGTTGCGACCTGAAACGGATAAAAAATAGGCCATCAAGGCGGCGTTATAGAAAACATAGGTAAACATTATGAAACGAAGATTGATGCTAATTGCAACCGTTACAGTCACTATGCTGTCTTGCACGAACGCTGAGCCTTCCCACTGGATATTTGCCCCAACACCACCGATGGGCTGGAACAGTTGGGACTGTTATGGTACCACCCTAACCGAGGAACAGGCGAAGGCGCAAGCCGAGGCCATGGCGACATATCTGAAGCCATATGGCTGGACCTATTTCACAGTGGACATCCAATGGTACGAACCCAATTCGCAGGGTCATTCTTACAGACGGGGTGCCCGCTTGGAGATGGATGAGTACAGCCGACTCATACCGGGATTGAAGAAATTCCCCTCGTCTTCAGACGGAAGGGGTTTCAAGCCACTGGCCGACTATGTGCACTCGAAGGGACTGAAGTTTGGCATCCATATCATGCGCGGAATTCCGAAGCAGGCTGTGCGCGACAACACGCCTATCCTCGGCACAAATGCCCGTGCCGCCGATATTGCCAACACCCGCTCTTTCTGCCCGTGGAATCCGGATATGTGGGGCGTGAATATGAGCAAGTCCGGTGCGCAGGAATACTATGATTCGCTCTTTCAACTCTATGCCTTTTGGGGTGTGGATTTTGTAAAGGTCGATGATATCTCCCGTGCCTACGACGAGAACCAGAAGGCTGAGATAGAGGCAATCCGCAAGGCGATTGACAAGTGCGGACGTCCTATCGTGCTGAGCCTCTCGCCAGGTGATACGCCGATTGAACGAGGTGAGCACGTGATGAACCATGCCAACATGTGGCGTATCTCCGACGATTTCTGGGACCGCTGGCCGCCGCTCTATGAGATGTTCGGACGCCTGGACAAATGGACGAAGTACCGCGCCGAAGGCGCGTGGCCCGATGCGGATATGCTGCCTTTCGGCATCGTCGAATTCAATCGACCGACCCGATTTACCCAACAAGAGCAGGTCCTGTGCATGAGCCTGTGGTGCATTGCCCGCTCGCCACTGATCCTCGGTTCCGACATGACGAAACTCGATGATTTCACGCTCAAGCTGCTGACCAATCCGGAAGTGCTGGCCGTGAACCAGCACAGCCTCCACAATCGTCAGCTCTCCCGCGATAGCGATCTCATCGTATGGACGGCCGACGCGCCCGGCAGCCGGGATAAATACGTAGCGTTTTTTAACGCACAGGACAACAGCGATCCGTTCGACCTGTCGAAACCCGACTACCGCAGCCGTCGGCTCCGTGGTGAACCGAAACAGGACATGATCGATATCGACGTTCCGATTCATGGCGCACGCCGACTGATTTTGGCGGTGGGTGACGGTGGCAACGGCAACTTCTATGACCACGCCGCCTGGATCGAGCCCACGGTCACCGGACCTGCTGGTACGCTGAAGCTGACGGATCTGGATTGGAAGCTCGCCACATCGGGTTGGGGCGAGGTGCGCAAGAACCGAACGGTTGACGGGAGGCCGCTCACGCTCAACGGCAAGGAGGTAAAGGGGATCGGAGCGCATGCGGTTTCGGTCGTCGAGTTCGAACTGCCGGAAGGCTACGACACCCTCACGGCACGCGGCATGATCACTGAAGGCAGCCAGGGTAAAGGTAGGCTCGAATTCCTGGTGTTGGTGGATCCCGACAAGCAGGTCCAGCCGGAACGCAGTAGGGTGTCGGTGTCCTTTGCGGACCTCGGCATCACTGGCCGGGCCAAGGTGCGTGACTTGTGGGCACGCCAGGATATGGGGGAATCCAGCGGTTCGTTCGAGCAGGAGCTTACACTCCATAGCGCCGGGCTCTACCGTATTTCACCAACGCCCTGAGTATTGAAAAAAAAGCATCACATGTATTAAGAAGAAAACCATGAAGACAAATCTCTGGATCAACAGCACACTGGCCTGCTTGTTTGCGACGGTCTCTTATGCCGGACAAACGAAGCAATTCAAGCTGGATGTAAAGCCCATTTTCCAGGATGCCTTTACGGCAGACCCGGAACCATTGGTTGTTGGCGATACATTGACTGTCTATGTCGGCCACGCTGAGGCCAGCGGTGACCAGATGTTCAGTATCATTGAATGGCTCTACTATTCGACCCAGGATATGAAGACCTGGACAGCGCATGGCCCGATTATGAAGTTGACTGACTTCAAGTGTACGGTCGGCGATGCGTGGGTGAAGTAGATCTTTTCATTTTAATCAATTGAACATAGGAGATCATTGTTATGAAAATGAAACTGGGATTGTTTTTATTAGCCGTATTACTCACGTTCACAACAAGCGCGGTTGCCGATCCAGATCCGAACTTCTATGTTTTTCTGTGTTTTGGACAGTCAAATATGGAGGGCTTTCCGGGCATTGAAGAACAAGACAAGGTTGCAGTGGATCAACGCTTTCAGGTCCTGGCAACGGTTGATTTTCCAAGCTTGGGCAGAACAAAGGGACATTGGTACGAAGCTGTCCCTCCGTTATGTCGAGGCAATTCCGGACTTTGCCCTGCCGATTATTTTGGCAGAACTATGGTTGCCAACCTTCCGGAAAAGATCAGAGTAGGCGTGGTTAACGTTTCGGTAGCCGGCTGCAAAATCGAACTATTCGATAGAGATAACTATCAGACGTATGCTTCGACGGCTCCATCATGGATGGCTAATATCATCAAGGCATACGACGGAAATCCCTATCAGCATCTTGTCGACATGGCAAAATTGGCTCAGAAAGATGGCGTTATCAAGGGGATAGTGTTGCATCAGGGAGAATCAAACACCAACGACAAGGCATGGCCTTCCAAAGTCAAAGGAATTTACGACAATCTGATCAAAGACTTGAATCTCAAGGCCGAACAAGTGCCTCTGCTCGCCGGTGAACTCGTGAATGCCGATCAGGGAGGCGCTTGCGCAAGCATGAATTCAATCATTGCAGAACTGCCTCAAACAATTCCCAATTCCTATGTCATTTCTTCGAGCGGTTGCATATGTCGCCCGGATCATCTGCATTTCACTGCGTCAGGCTACAGAAAGCTCGGAAAGCGATATGCAGAGAAAATGCTTTCATTGCTCGCAACCAGGACAACCGATTCGGTTGCCCTGACTGTTCATACAGATCAAACCACCAAGACGGTC
>CAZHBL010000263.1:0-7428 GCA_964530105.1 uncultured Pirellulales bacterium
CGTTCTTTTTATGGTTGTGGTTTCCGAATCTGCCCATTACGAACAGCGAACTCTATCAACGGCTCAAGGCAAGAGGGGTTCTGATCGTGCCGGGCCATTATTTCTTTCCAGGACTTAAAGAAGACTGGCGGCATAAGAACGAGTGTATCCGTGTAAATTATTCACAGGATACAGAGATTGTAAACGCCGGCGTAAAAATCATTGCCGAAGAAGTCAAACGAGCCTGAAACGCGAAGCGCCAAGCTCTAAAAGAGTCCCAGATACTTGGACGTCAATTGTCAGTTTTCAGGTGTTAGTTGGCTTCTGAAATCCAACGCTTTAACTGTTTTCTTCACTTTTTCCTTATCTCGCTGTCGTTTCCAGCCGATAGCAAGATATGGTGAGATATAGGACCAAAGCATGGGCGAACGATGTTATTTCTTTGCAGATACCGTCACATCTGAATCCGGCCAACCTATTGTGGGTACCATGTGGATCGATGTAGTCAATTTTTGAACAGAACGAGGAGAAGCAAATGAGTGATAACAAGAAGAACGAAGTTGCAGGTGGGATCGTTGGAGTGTTCTGTGCAATTGGGCTCGTTTGGTATTTATTTGGCGGAGGACTCGAAAAGCAGGCAGCCACGGACATGCAAAGGATAGAGCAGCAAGTTGCTGCTGACGCCGTTAAGCAATACGAGATTGCAAAGCGCGGCGGAAGTGCTATGGATGCCTATGTCAACGCCGGTCTAGTGGTTGCTGCCTACTTACAGGCAAAAGACGAGGTCAATTATACAAAATGGAAAGCCATTGAGAAGCAGGAGGCGGCTCGTGCGGGCATGCCTGGTGAGTGAGATTTGCTCAGACGAAGTTGGTACAGGCGATGCGCTACTTGTCTTCGCCTAACCATTGGTGTTACGTTGTTGGAAATAATCCATTGAGGTAACGAGATGAGTCGGATAATTGAGAATTTCAAATCATTCAATTCAAAAGAACGTTTCTTTCTTGTCGGCCATATTTTAGGAAATGCTTCTTTCAAACCATGTCCAGCCTTTCGAGAGAGTATCACAAATGCTTTACACATCCAGCTTCCTGAAAGCGCCTTCGCAGCAATGGATTATCATCTTGACTGGCTTTATGCAAGTTTGCACTTGGCTTTCAATCATAATCCGGAACAGCTCATCTTTGAGAATAAGGATCGCTTGATTAAAGGGCAACAAGAAGATATTGATTTTCTTTTTGCGTATGAAGCAGATGACATCTCCCATATCATTTTATTGGAAGCAAAAGGGGTAGGCGGTTTCACGAATAAACAAATAGGCTCCAAGGCAGACCGTTTTCGTGAAATTTTCGGTATGGATGGCAAGCGATGGCCTGGAGTTAAACCACATTTCGCATTTGTTTCTCCTGATCGGCCATCAGAACGGTTGCAAAGTTCAGCCTGGCCCATATGGATGAAACCCAACAGCGTAGTACCTTGGATCGAACTTCCGATACCGTCTGGGTTAAAGAAAGTTACTCGCTGCAATCAACGGGGAAAACCGGACAAAGAAGGACAGTATTGGACAATATCTGGAAGACAAGCACCGAACACACGTGCAATAGGGATGTATGAACTTGCGAATGAGGGTGGATCCCAACAAAGCGGTGGACCTGGACGCAATTACTGTGGCAGACTCCCGCTGACAGAAATGATCCAAAAATGCCAGCAAGTGGGCAGCAGGATCGTGGTGGGTTATGTTGGAGGTGCGCCAAAGCTCACACTCACCACTTTTGAAAGTCTAAGGAGCCGCAGATTCAAATGGGACTGGGTTGATAATCCCATTGGTTCAAAAGAAGACCGTAATTGGATATTAGGTAGCAGGTTCTTGGAACTCATCACGCTCAAACTGCCCGCAGATGAACATAATAAGTGGGACACGGTCACTTGTGATGATCACGAGCCATCCGATGGCACAGTGCTGGTCGAAACAATAACGTAAAGGAAATATTCTACTTTTCCCTGCTTTTTGGGTGGGCTGGGTTTTGGTTACAAGTCCAGGATGTGATGAATCGCACCGACCCTGTTGTGGATTGTTTGGGTTTTTACGGAGATCGCGTATAACATAAATCTCTCAATATGAACGAGAGGCATTGAACTGCCAACTCGGCGTCACGGTCACTTACAGTACGACAAGCATAGTGCATTTGGATGTTTGGCTTGAGTCTGGAATGCAAATCTGCAATTGTTCTTCCACAAGAGGCAATTATCCGTCGTCCCTTTTGATCTGCGATGTTTGCCAACTTTCCGAGGTCTTTTTGGTTTGCCTTGGGTATGTCCTCATGGAATTCTGCAAATAGGGCCGCACTTGCTGCATGGCGACAAAGTTCAACAATAGAGTCAGCGTTAGCCTTATGCATGGAGTCTGCAACTTTTTGTACGCTTTCCAAAACCATGGACCGCCATTTTTCCGGCACGCTATTTGGTGAAAGATCTGGAAGGACTCCTAGGAAGTAAAGGGGCCGCATCGTTACAAGTTCTTCGCTTGAATACATGCGATCATTTGAGACAATACGCCACATAGAATAAGCCGCTTTACTTCCAATTGCCGCAAAAGTTTCTTTAGAGGGATTCCAAGAGGGTAATCGGTATTCTTGGTAGGTATGCAGATCCTTCTTTACTACTCCGTTGCTTGATCTTGCTTTGTAAATCTCTGCTTCATTTACAGGGAAAACCCAGCACTGACAAGGTTGGTGTTTCTCAGGTTTATAAATCCGACCACGTCTTACGATAGATATCGCGTCGAAACTATCTTCACGAAAGAGGAACTTGTCAAATATGCTCTTGCAGTTTAAGAGTTTATTCAGGGCTTCTTCTGGAGTCTCTCCAATTTGTAAATCAAATAGATATGGTGTCGTGTTCAAGGCTCTTGAACCCCAAGAAGTATTGCCCCCTTCATAGACAATGCCGACATTCATGTCAATACCCAGAAACATGTTTCTCCTTTTTACCTTAATTGTATTATACTACCTCTCCATCCAAAGGTATCATATCAAAGTTATGCCTGATTATATCCTATTTCCAGATGCTCACAAACAATTCGATACACCAGTCTGTATAGAATAATTAAGTTATACCGATCTGGCTAAATAGGCAATCCGAAACAAAACGATTTCTTGATATTTATTTGCGTTAATCTGTCCAAAAACAAATAGTTTACGCCAGGAATAATTCGAGAGTAATTTCAAAAACCTATCCAATTTATGATTATCCTTGTATGTTGGTTTTCTATTTGTATAATGACGGTTCAAAATAGGAGTTCTATACGTATTCCGAATGTAGAGGTAAAAAAACGATGGTTAGAAGCAAGGTTTTGTATATTTTCTTTGCTGCCATTTTAGCTTTAGGATTATTTGCGTCCTCAGCGAACGGCTGCTATGCTGTCGTAGTGGGTAAGGATGCATCGACGGACGGGGCCGTTCTGTTGGGGCATAACGAGCAGAATTACGGGCCGCGATTTCTGAATTTTAGAAAAGTTCCCCGAATCGAACATAAGGCCGGAGATATGGTAAAGTTTCAGGGAGGAGCCGAGATTCTGCAGGTAAAGGAAAGTTATGCTTTTCTCTGGTCGGAAAATCCGGGTACTACTTACAGCGATGGCTACCTGAACGAGTGGGGCGTAGCCGTCGTCAGTGACGGCTGCCCTGACAGATCGGAAGAGCTGCAAAAGCTCGTAGCCGAGGGCCAATTAGTCAAAGGTGGTATCGGTTATATGCTCCGCCGGCTTATTGCAGAGCGGGCGAAAACTGCCAGAGAAGGTGTTCAGATCGCAGGCGATCTGATTGAGCGGGTGGGTTACCCCAGCTCACGGTCACTGGTTATTGCGGATTCAAAGGAGGCCTGGCTTTTGTCAATGAGCAGGGGCGTGCACTGGGTGGCGCAGCGAGTGCCGGATAATGCGGTTGTGCTGCTGCCCAACGTCTATGTAATCGGCAAGGTGAATCTTAAAGACACGAGCAACTTTCTCGGTTCGCCTGACCTCATCGAGTACGCGATAAAAAAAGGATGGTATAGCCCGGCGGGCGGTGAAAGTTTTGACTTTTCCGAAGCTTACGGCCAACGGCAACAACGCTTAATGGACAAACGCCAGTGGCGGGGCCAGTGCCTGGTGACGGGAAAAGATATTGAAAAAGAGCCCGACCGGAAATTGCCGTTCTCCGTCAAGCCGGCCCGTAAACTTTCTGTGAAAGATGTGATTTCAATCCTGCGATTTCACGGTGAAGGCGCACTGTGTAATAATGTAACTCAGGAAGCTGCCGTGTTCCAACTACGGGAGAATATGCCGGTTGATATCGGCTGTATTTATTGGCGTTGTTCGGCTGAGCCATGCGGCAGCATTTTAACACCATGGTATTGTGGTATTACCGATACTCCGAAAGAGTACTATAAAGCCGTCGATATTAACAAGAATCTGAAGCTGGAATATCATTTTTCCGAATCGCCTGAAAAATTCAAGCCTGATGCCGAAATGGCCTGGTGGATTTTCAAGGGGCTGCAGGATAAAGTAAATACCGATTACCAAGGCCGTATCAGAATTGTCCGGGCGGCATGTGACGAGTATGAGGACAAAGTGTTTGCCGCCCAACCGGCAGTAGAGAAAAAGGCGATGGAATTGTACCGGAATGATAAGCCGGCTGCGAGACGATATCTGACGGAATATTCGATGGCTGTTGCTCTCGGAGCCGTTGATAAGGCTCGTTTGCTGGCTAAGCAATTTAAGTAAGAAATACAGTAACTTTTTTAATGGAGAGTTATCGAAATGGCAAGTGCACCGAAAGCAAATGCAGTAGTTGGACAATCAGGTGGGCCGACAGGCGTGATAAATGCCTCTCTGGTCGGTGTTATCGAGGAAGCCCATAAACATCCGGAAATTGAAAATCTCTACGGTGCGATTCATGCCGTAGCGGGGATAGTTAAAGATGAATTTATCGACTTGAAAAAGCTCTCAGCCGAAACACTCGAAATTGTAGCGGCTTCGCCGTCTTCGGCAATCGGCACGAGCCGGGACAAACCTGATAAGGAATATTGTGAGAGGGTTCTTAAGATCTTTGAGGATCGGAATATCAGATACTTCTTTTACATCGGCGGCAACGATTCGGCGAATACCGCTCATATACTCAATACAATGGCTGACGAGATGAACTTTGATATCAGGGCGTTTCACATCCCCAAGACAGTTGATAACGACCTGCTTGTGACTGACCATTGCCCTGGCTTCGGGACAGCGGCGAAATTCGAGGCCTGTGCCTTGATGGGTGATGATTTGGACAACCGTGCTCTGCCGGGCGTGAAAATTGACGTGATTATGGGCAGGCACGCCGGCTTTTTGACGGCTGCTTCGGTGTTAGGTAAAAAGCGAGAGGACGATGGTCCCCACCTGGTATATGTACCGGAGAGGCCGGTTTCGATAGACAAGTTCGTCAGTGATGTCGCTGGTGTTTACGAAGACCTTGGCCGGTGCGTTGTCGCAGTCAGCGAAGGGATTTGCGACCTCGATGGTGTGACCTGGGCCAAAAAACTCGCTGAACAGGCCGAGGTTGATGCCCACGGCAATGTACAACTTTCCGGCACCGGTGCTCTGGCCGACTTTCTGGCCGAAAAGGTAAAAGAAAAACTTGGTTCGAAGAAACGTGTTCGAGCGGATACTTTCGGTTACCTGCAAAGAAGCTATCCCGGTATTCAATCGGCGATTGATGTTGATGAAGCCAGGCTTTGCGGACGGCAAGCAGTTAAGCTGGCTATGAACGAAGACAACGGCTCTGTTGCAATCAGGCGTACCGGCAATGGAAAGAATTACGCAGTCGAATTTTTCCGGACCGAGTTGTGCAACGTAGCTGAGAAGACGAAATCAATGCCGGATGAATTTATAAACGCCGAAGGTAACGGTATAACTGATGCCTTCGTGGAATACGCAATGCCGTTGGTAGGCCAGTTGCCGAAGACTGAATATCTGGGGAATTATCCAAAAGCTTAAATTGCACTGGGGGCAAAAGCCTGAAATGATAAAGACCAAGATAATTGCAACACTTGGCCCCGCTTCTGCGGAAGCGGGAATAATCGAGGCCATGATTGATAATGGCGTCGATGTTTTCCGTCTTAACTTCTCACACGGTACCCTGGAGCAGCATGACAAATTGCTGGAAACGGTGAACGCCGCACGCTCCGGGCGTCATCAGATGAGCGCTGTATTAGGTGATTTGTGCGGACCGAAGATTCGGACCGGGCGCATCGAGCCGGAAGGGCAGATGCTTAACACCGGCGATAAAGTTAGCATTGTACCGACATATCAAGCCGGTACGGCACACAGCTTCGGCACGAACTACGAATATTTCAACCAGGACGTGGAAATCGGCCACCGAATCTTTATCGATGACGGCCAAATCACACTGAATGTGGTAGCTCGAGACGGTGAAGATTTAGTCTGCGAAGTTGTCGATGGCGGCCCTTTGAACAGCCGAAAGGGAATCAATCTGCCTGATACGCGGATCAGGAAGCCGTCAATCACCGAGTTTGACTGGGAATGCGTCGACTGGGCGATAAAGCGAGACCTTGATTTTCTTGCGTTAAGTTTCGTTCGTTCTGCCGATGAGATTAACCAGCTCAAAGAACATATTCGTAAGGCCGGGTCAGAAATCAAGGTAATAGCAAAGATAGAAACGCCGCAGGCGTTGGCACATCTGGAGCCGATTGTTAATGCAAGTGACGCCGTATTGGTTGCTCGCGGAGACCTCGGCGTTGAAATGGATCTTGCCGAAGTGCCCTTGATTCAAAAACGGATCACAAAAATGTGCCGGGACTACGGCAAGCCTGTTATCGTCGCCACGCAAATGCTGCAGAGCATGATCCAAAGCCCCACCGCCACGCGTGCGGAGGTATCGGATGTCGCCAATGCCATTATGGACTTTACCGATGCAGTTATGCTTTCCGGCGAAACCGCAGTCGGCAAATACCCCGTCAAGGCGGCTCAGACAATCGAGCGGATAGCAAGGGTAACCGAAGCATACCTCGATAAGCTGGACGGTACGCACCCAAGAAGCATAACAACGGATGAATTGGTCCTCACGGCGGCGATGGCTCGCAGTGTGGGTCAGATTGTCGAGGATATCGATGCTAAACTCGTTGCGGTCTGGTCGCAAAGTGGCACATCGGCCCGCTTTCTCAGCAAGGCACGTATCGATGTTCCTATACTTGCGCTTAGCTCCAACGAAAGGTCATGCCGGCAAATGTGCCTTCATTACGGAGTCATACCCTGCTGCCGGCCGATCCCGGAGGACATCAGGCATTTCACTTACCTTGTCGATAAGCTCATTATCGAGAACAAGTGGGCTCAGCCCGGCGATAGAATAGTTCTTGTGGCCGGCCGGCCGCTCAGCGCCGCCGGAACCACAAACTCCATCCATGTCCACAACG